>JBGAJT010000229.1:0-5669 GCA_044224785.1 Candidatus Nanopelagicales bacterium
ATCAACGGCGCCGTCTTCTCGATCGGCGTCGTCCTGACGGCTCTCGTCAACTTCGTCCTGGTCGCCGCAGCCGTCTACTTCCTGCGGATCGTGCCGGTGACCAAGGCGCGCGAGAAGTACGGCCCGAGCGCGGCCGAGGAGGCCGAGGCGGAGGAGATCACGCTGCTGCGCGAGATCCGCGACGCCCTGCAGAACAAGGCCTGAGAGAGGACCGTCCCGTACGACGCGGAAGCCCTCGCCCCGCGGCGCTCAGTCGCCGTGGTGCGGGGGCTTCTCGTCGAGGTAGCGGCGCAGCACGGCGGCCGGGTCGGTCTCCGTGCGCGACTCGGCGCCCCAGCCGGCGTCGGTGTCGTCGGAGGTCTGCTCCGGCACGAGGTCGACGTCGATCACCGGGCGCACGCGCGCCGGCTCGGACGCAGCAGGGTCGTCGGTCACCCGGCCATGGTCGCACCCTGCGAGGATGTGCGGCGTCCGCACGTCCGCCGCTGCCGGCCGCTGGAGGCGCAGTGCCCGCCCGCTCGTCGCTCGCCCCGAAGGACCCCGAGGAGCGCCGTCGCCGCATCCTCGCGGCCGCCGTCGACGTGCTCACCGAGAGGGGCTTCGCCGGCGCGCGGATCGCCGACGTCGCCTCCGCCGCGGGCACGTCGCCCGCCCTCGTCGTCTACCACTTCGGGACGCTGGACGGCGCGCTCGCCGAGGCGCTGGGCTCGGTCGAGGACGCCTTCTACGCCGAGCTCTCGAGCGCGAACGACCCCGAGGCCGGCGCGGTCGAGCAGCTGCGCACCCTCGGCACCCTGGCCTGCGAGACCGGCCCGGCGGTCGGGTCGTGGGCGCTCTGGATGGAGGTGTGGGTCCGGGCGCTGCACGACGGCCAGGCCCGCGCGCTCGCCCGGGCGCTCGACGCGCGCTGGAAGCAGACCGTGCGCGCCGTCGTCGACGAGGGCGTCTGGGAGGGCGTGTTCACCTGCGCCGACCCCGACGCCACGGTGGCGCGCCTGGCGTCCCTCATGGACGGGCTCGCCGTCCAGGTGTCGCTGCGCGACCCCGACATCTCCGCCGCCCGGATGACCGAGCTCTGGCTCACCGGCGCGGCCCTCGAGCTGGCGCTCGACCCGGCCGAGCTGCTCCCGGCCCGTCGCCCGAAAGGACGTCGCAGGGCCTGATCCCTGTTATGACCGCTCCGCGGCGCCTTGACAGGCCCGCACGGGCGCCCCGTACTCTGCCTGACATCCTGAACGGATGTTCAGGATGGTCCCTGACGGGATCGGCGACGGATGCGAGGAATGGCCATGACGGCCACGCACACCACCGACAGTCCCCTGATCAGTGCCCCGAGGGTCTCCCACGACCCGGCCGCGCTCCAGCGCGACCTCAAGGCGCACATGCTCTTCAACTTCACCGACATGTCGCGGTACAAGACCGACGAGATGCCGGTCTTCGTCCGTGGCGAGGGCTGCTACGTCGAGGACGTGCACGGCCGACGGTTCATCGACGGGCTCTCCGGCCTGTTCTGCACGAACCTCGGCCACTCGTACGGCTCGGAGATCGCGGCAGCCGCGGCGGCGCAGATGGCCGACCTCGTCTACACCCCGACGTGGACCGTGGCGCACCCGTCGGCGATCGCGCTGGCGACCCGGCTGGCGTCCAAGGCCCCCGAGGGCATGGAGCACGTCTTCTTCACCAACTCCGGCAGCGAGGCTGTCGAGTCGGCGTGGAAGCTCGCGCGCCAGTGGCACCAGGCCAACGGCCAGGACCGCCGCAAGGCGATCGCGCGGCGCTACGCCTACCACGGCACGACGATGGGGGCGCTGTCCTTCACCGGCTACGCCTTCGCGCGCGCTCCCTTCGAGCCGCTCGCCGTCCCGACGAACCACGTCGCGAACACCAACTCCTACCGCCACCACCTCGCGGGCGACGAGGCCGCGTTCACCCAGTGGCTGCTCGACGACCTCGAGGCGGCGCTGGAGTTCGAGGGCCCCGAGACGATCGCGATGCTCATCGCCGAGCCGGTGCAGAACTCCGGCGGCTCGTACATGCCCCCCGCCGGCTACTGGCAGGGGCTGCGCGAGATCTGCGACAAGTACGGGATCCTCCTCGTCGCCGACGAGGTCATCACCGGCTTCGGACGCGTCGGCGACTGGTTCGCGTCGCTCCGCTTCGACGCCAAGCCCGACATGATCACGTTCGCGAAGGGCGTCACGGCCGGGCACGCGCCGCTGGGCGGCGTCATCGTCCGCGACCGCGTCGCGGAGCCGTTCACGTCCGGCCGCGCGATGTTCGCCCACGGCAACACGTGGAGCGGGCACCCGCTGTCGACCGCGATCGGCCTCAGCGTGCTCGACATCATCGAGCGCGACGGCGTCATCGAGAACGTCAAGGCGAACGAGCCGCAGATCAGCGCGATCCTCGAGGGTTTCCGCGACCTGCCGTTCGTCGGCGACGTCCGCGGCTGCGGCCACTTCTGGGCGCTCGAGGTCGTCAAGGACAAGGCGACGGCGCAGGCGTTCTCGCAGGACGAGGCCAACTGGATGCTGCGTGACGCGCTGTCGGGCCAGATGGCATCCCGCGGTCTGCTCTGCCGCCTCGACGACCGCGACCAGCCCGTCATCCAGCTCTCGCCGCCGCTGATCGCCGACATGGAGACCGTCTCGACGATGCTCGGCATCGTGAAGGACGCGCTGCTCCACGTCGACGGCCAGGTGCGCAACGGTGAGGCGCCCTGGAGCTAGTCGTCACCCAGCACGTCGAGGGCCCGGTCGCAGCAGCGGCCGGGCCCTCGTGCGTCAGCCCGCCTCGCGGGCGGAGCGCGCGGAGCCGGGCGGGTCGTCGAGCCGCGGTTCGCGCACGAGCACACGGGCGACGGCGAGGTCGGCGTCCGTGCGGTCTGCAGCGCTCGAGCGATGTCGTCGCGGGCGTGACCGGCGCGACGGAACCCGCGCAGCTCCCAGCGCATGACGACGACGCCGTCCTCGCTGTCCTCCACGGCCATGACGTCCCACGGCCGACGCAGCAGGAGCCGCACGATCCCGGCGAACAGGATCGCGACGACCAGCGTCGTCAGGTCGATCAGCGCCAGGAGGAGCGGCAGCAGGACGAACCAGCCGAGGACCACGGCGCCCACCACGACCGCGACGACGAGGAGGATCGCGACGATCTCGTCGCTGGCTGCTGCCGCCGCCGTGGGGTCGACCCCGTGGCCGTGCCCGCCACCGCCGCCGCCACCCCCTCCCGCGCCTCCTCCGCTGGGCACCGGCGGCGCGGCCGGAGCGGACGCGAGCTGGGCGGTCGTTCCCGCCGCCGCGAGCACCGAGTCGTGCGGGATCGTGCTCCCGCCACCGATGTCGAACGACGGGCTCGGGGCGGCCGAGCCGAGCGCGTGGTGCGGGAGGGCCGCACCGACGTCCGGCGTGGGACCTGACAGCGCAGCGCCGATCGAGTCGTGCGGGATCGTGCTCCCGCCCCCGACGTCGAGCGGTGGGCTCGAGAGCAGCGAGCCGACGACGTCGTGCGGGATCGTGCTTCCCCCGCCGACGTCCAGCCACGGCACGGCACCGCTGGTGTGGGGCACGGAGTACGGAGTCCAGCCCGGCGGCGTGAGGGCCTGGGCCAGCGCCTGCCCGAGCGGGTCGCCGGCGAGGTCGGGCCAGGGCCCCGCGACTCGCGGTTCGCCGTCCAGGGCGTAGCGGTGGGTGCGGCCTGTGGCGTACCAGCGCAGCGGCGCCTCGATCCAGCGCCGCGGGTGCTCCTCGACGTAGTCGCCGATGCGGTCGCGCAGGGCGCGGTAGCGCGGGACCCACCCGCGCTTGACCCACCAGACGCGACCGTCCGGTGCCGTGACCCGCAGGACGCCCCCGGCCATGCCGCCAGGGTGGCACGACCACCGGCGCCGCCACCAGGGGCGCGGGCGCGAGAATGACCCGGTGACCGCCGTGACCGCCACCCTCGTCGTTCTCGAGCGCGACGCGTGGGAGCCGCGCGCGCAGGCGCACGCGGCGCGGGTCGACGCGTGGACCACCGGGCGGCTGCAGCGCGCCGCTCGCGGGCAGCGGCACCCGGTCGAGGACTTCCTCTTCGAGTACTACCCGACCCGCCCCGGACAGCTCCGGCGTTGGCACCCCGGCCTCGGCGTAGGACTCCTCGACGCCGCAACGCTCGCCGACGACCCGGCGTACCGCGTCGTCGAGGTCGACGGCCGCGACGTCGTCACGGTCGACCCGACGAGGTTCGCGCACCGGCGCGACGGGCTGGCGTGGGTCGAGGGCCTGGTACGCCGCACCGCGGAGCGGCCCGGGCGCTGGGGCTGCTTCGGCCTGCACGAGTGGGCGATGGTCTACGGCCTCGCGCAGGAGGAGATCCGGCACGAGTACGTACCGCTGCGACTGACGCCCGACGAGATCCGCGCCGTCGTCGACGAGCAGGGGCTGCGCTGCACGCACTACGACGCGTACCGCTTCTTCACGCCGGATGCCGTGCCGCTCAACGAGATCGCGCCCACGCGCGCGGCGCAACCGGACCTCGACCAGTCGGGGTGCCTGCATGCGACGATGGACCTCTACAAGTGGTCGGCCAAGTACGCCGCGCTCGTCGGCAGCGACCTCGTCGCCGACTGCTTCGCCCTCGCGCTCGACGCCCGCGTCCTCGACATGGACGCGGCGCCGTACGACCTCTCCGCGCTGGGCCGGGAGCCGGTGCGCGTCGAGACCCCCGAGGGGCGGGCGGAGTACGTACGCCGCCAGCGCGAGCTCGCTGACGGCGGTGCCGTGCTGCGCGCCCGCCTCGGCGCTGCGCTCGCGGCAGCCCTCGACGCCCTCCCGGTCTGAACAGCGGCGGACGCCGTCACCGCGGCTGCGAGGATGGCCGCATGGCCGAACCCGCTGCTTCCGTCGCCGCCGCCCTCGAGGAGCTCGACCTCCCGTACCGCGTCATCACGCACGACGCGCCGGTCCGGTCGCTGGCCGAGGCTGCGGCAGCGCGCGGGGTCGACGTCGTCGACGTCGTGAAGACGCTCGTGGTGCGCCGCGGCGACGACGACTACCTGTTCGTGCTGGTCCCGGGCGGTCGGGCGATCTCGTGGCCGAAGCTGCGGGGGCTCCTCGGCGTCTCGCGGATGTCGATGCCGCCGGCCGACGAGGCGTTCGCCGCGACCGGCTTCGAGCGCGGCACCATCACGCCGCTCGGATCGAGCCGCTCGTGGCCCGTGGTGGCCGACGTCGTGCTCGCCTCGCGGGGCGAGGTCACGCTGGGGAGCGGGGTCCACGACGTCGCGATCGGCGTCGACGCCCTCGCGCTGCTCGAGCGGATCGCGGCCACGGTCGCCGACGTGACGGAGCCGGAGCCGGAACGGGGCTGAACCCCTCAGCGGCCCGGACGGCCTCGGCGCCGTCGAGTCCTGGTCGACGGCGCCGAGGGTCCGGCTCCTGCCGGGCGGGGGGCGCCGGGGCAGGAAGGCCGCGGCGCCGCCGTGTCCTGGTCGGCGGCGCCGCGGGTCTGCGGGGGACGCCCGAGCGTCCTCCGTCGGGAGAACGTCGGGGTTCCCGGGTCTGTTACGGCCTGTTCGAGGATCCTGCGCCGGGCGTGGCGGGCTTTCCCGGCGTGCTGGGCTTGCCCGGGTTGGAGGCCTTGGCCGAGGGCTTGCCAGGGTTGCTGGGCTTGCCCGCGTTCGACGGCTT
>JBGAJT010000022.1:0-20273 GCA_044224785.1 Candidatus Nanopelagicales bacterium
CTGGTGCTCACGCCGCCCGCGATCGCGCAGATCTACACCGGCAAGATCACGAAGTGGAACGACCCGGCCATCGCCGCGAGCAACTCGGGCGTCACGCTGCCCGACGCGACGATCGTCGCGTTCCACCGCAGCGACTCGTCGGGCACAACCGACAACTTCACCAAGTACCTCATCGCCAAGGACGCCTGGGACTTCGAGGGCGGCAAGGCGTGGGAGGCCGACGGCGGCCAGGGCGCCAAGGGCTCCGACGGCGTCGCTAGCGCCGTGAAGAGCACGGCGAACTCGATCGGCTACGTCGAGCTCTCGTTCGCGCAGTCGCAGAGCCTCACCTCTGCGTGGGTCGACAACGGCGGCGGCGCCGTCGAGCCGACCTCGGCGAACGCGGCCGTGACGATCGAGTCGGCGACCGTGACCGGGACGGGCAACGACCTGGCTCTCAAGATCGACTACAGCGGCGCCAAGGGCTACCCGATCGTGCTGGTGACCTACGAGATCACCTGCGAGAAGGGCCTCGACGCCTCGCTCGCGAAGCTCACCAAGTCGTTCCTGACCTACACCTCGAGCGACGAGGCCCAGGCCAAGCTCAGCAGCACCGGCTACGTGCCGATCACCGGCGACCTGCTGACCAAGGTTCGCACCGCCGTCTCGTCCATCTCCGCCTGACGTCCGCACGACCCACGACTAGTGTTCCAGGGGGTGGTCGGCACGCCGGCCGCCCCCTGGAGCCGTCCTGACGACACCCACGGGGACCCCCGATGAGCACAACGCTCGAGCCGTCGAGCCCGCCCGCGCCCGCGACGTCCAGCATCCGGGGCGACGCGGTCCGGGCGGGTGATCGGATCTTCCGCGGGCTGTCGCGGGGCGCCGGCATCTTCATCCTCGCCACGATGGCGGCGATCGCGGCGTTCCTCATCTGGAAGGCGATCCCGAGCCTGCAGGCGAACACCGCCAACTTCTTCACCGCGCAGGAGTGGACGCCCGACGCCAAGCCCTCCTACTTCGGCATCGCCGCCCTCGCCTTCGGCACCCTCATGACGTCGGTGATCGCCATGCTCCTCGCGGTGCCGGTGGGCATCGGGATCGCGCTGTTCATCGCGCACTACGCCTCCCGACCCCTCGCCAGCACCCTCGGCTTCATCACCGACCTGCTCGCAGCGGTGCCCTCGATCATCTTCGGCATGTGGGGGATCCAGTTCCTGACCCCGCAGCTGCAGGGGTTCAACGAGTGGCTCTCCACCTACCTCGGCTTCATCCCGCTGTTCCAGAACGACCTCGGGATCTACACCCGCTCGATCCTCAACGCCGGCATCGTGCTCGCGATCATGATCCTGCCGACCATCTCGGCGATCAGCCGCGAGGTGTTCCTCCAGGTGCCGAGGGCGCACATCGAGGCGTCGCTGGCGCTGGGTGCCACCCGCTGGGAGATGGTGCGCCAGGCGATCTTCCCGTTCGCCAAGCCCGGCATGATCTCGGCCTCGATGCTGGGGCTGGGCCGCGCCCTCGGTGAGACCATCGCCGTCGCCCTGATGCTGAGCGCGATCTACACCATCAACCCGCACATCACCGAGCCCGGCGGCATCACCTTCGCCGCGAACATCGCGCTGAAGTGGAACGAGGCGGGCACGATCGGCATCTCCGCGCTCATCGCGAGCGGCCTGGTGCTGTTCGTCATCACCCTCGCCGTCAACATGGCGGCGCGCCTGATCATCGCGCGCCGCGCCGAGTTCTCCGGGGCGCACTGATGAGCGAGCAGACCCCTCGAACCGGTGGCCTCAGCGACTCCGAGCGGGTCGAGTCGGAGGCGCTGCTGCACGCCGCCCTGGCTGGCGGGAAGCTCCCTCGTTGGGCGCCGCTCGCGGCGGCCGCCGCCGCCGCGGCCCTGGCCGTCCTGCTCAACGTAGTGACGCCGGTCGACGGCGTCGCGGGCACCGTCGTCGTCGGGGTGATCCTCTTCGTCGTCCTCCAGTCCGTCTGGAGCTTCGCGGTCGAAGGGCGCCGGCACGCCGTCGACCGGCTGGCGACGACGGCGGTCTACGCGACGTTCGTCATCGCCCTGGTGCCGCTGATCGCCGTGCTCGCGACGGTGGTCGTCAAGGGCATGCAGATCATGTCCCAGCAGTTCCTGCTGACGTCGATGCGCAACGTCGACCCGAACTCCTTCGACGGCGGCGTCTACCACGCGATCATCGGGACGCTCGAGCAGGTCGGCATCGCCGCGCTCATCGGTGTGCCGCTGGGCATCCTGACCGCCATCTACCTGGTCGAGTACGCGCCCGACGCGAAGAACCGGCGCCTCGCCCACCTCGTGAGCTTCTTCGTGGATGTGATGACCGGTGTCCCCTCGGTCGTCGTCGGTCTCTTCGTCTACACCGCGTTCGTGCTCACGCTCGGTATGGAGCGCTCGGGCTTCGCGGCGTCGATCGCCCTGATGATCCTCATGCTCCCCGTGGTGGTGCGCTCGACCGAGGAGATGCTGCGGATCGTGCCGCGCGACCTGCGCGAGGCGGCGTACGCGCTCGGGATCCCCAAGTGGCGCACCATCCTCAAGGTCGTGCTGCCGACGGCGATGTCGGGCATCATCACCGGCGCGATGCTCGCCATCGCCCGCGTCGCGGGCGAGACCGCGCCGCTGCTGCTCACGACGTTCTTCACGAACTCGATCAACTGGAACCCGTTCAAGGGACCGCAGGCGGCGCTGCCGACCTACATCTGGGACCAGTTCACCACCGGCACCGTCAGCGCGGTCGACCGCGCGTGGGGTGCCGCCCTCGTCCTGATCGTCCTCGTCATGGCGCTCTACCTGGGCGCCAAGATCATCGCGCGCTTCACCGGCGTGAAGCGCGCCTGACCGAGCAAGGAAGAACCCCCTCATGGCCAAGCGCATCGACGTCACCGACGTCGACATCTTCTACGGCTCGTTCAAGGCTGTGGAGGGCGTGACCCTGTCGGTCGAGCCCCGGTCGGTGACCGCGTTCATCGGGCCGTCGGGCTGCGGCAAGTCGACGATGCTGCGCACCCTCAACCGCATGCACGAGGTGATCCCGGGTGCGTACGTCGAGGGCAAGGTGCTGCTCGACGGCGAGGACATCTACGGCGGCGACGTCGACCCGGTGAACGTGCGCCGCACCATCGGCATGGTGTTCCAGCGGCCGAACCCGTTCCCGACGATGTCGATCTACGAGAACGTGATCGCCGGCCTCAAGCTCGACGGCCGCAAGCGCAAGCGCAGCGAGTCCGACGCGATCGTGGAGAAGTCGCTGCGCGGCGCGAACCTGTGGGAGGAGGTCAAGGACCGCCTCAACCGCCCGGGTGCGGGCCTCTCCGGCGGGCAGCAGCAGCGGCTCTGCATCGCGCGCGCCATCGCCGTCGAGCCGCAGGTGCTCCTCATGGACGAGCCGTGCTCGGCGCTCGACCCGATCTCGACGCTCGCGATCGAGGACCTCATCGAAGACCTCAAGGAGCGCTACACGATCGTCATCGTCACCCACAACATGCAGCAGGCCGCGCGCGTCTCCGACACGACCGCGTTCTTCAACCTCGCCGGCGTCGGCAAGCCCGGCAAGCTCGTCGAGATGGCCCCGACGCCGACGATCTTCTCCACCCCGAGCGAGCAGGCGACCGAGGACTACATCAGCGGCCGCTTCGGCTGACCCCACCCGTATCTGCCCATCTCCCGGCCCTTTCCCGCCGTCGTCCGGCACCGGAAAGGGCCACGAGGTGGGCAGAAGCCGGTGCTAGAGCCGGTCGAGGGGGTTCGCCGCGATCCGGTCGGCGATCCCGCTGGCCATCGCGCGCGCCGCCGAGCTCTCGGGCTTGCGGGCGGCCTCGGCCGCGAAGCAGGCCGTGAACTGCTCACCGAGGTCGAGCCGCGGGTACGCCGCGACGACCTCGGCGCGCAGGTCCGCGGGCCACTGCTCCGGCCGCGATCCGGAGATGTCGAGGCCGGTGGCGATCTCGAGCAGGTAGCCCTCCGGGTCCTCGGCGACGTCGACCGAGGGCCACATGTGCCGGTCGATGATCTCCGCCGCGCGCACCCGCCGCTCGCGCGGCCAGCCGGCGCCGGCCGTGAACGCCCAGGCGACGTTCCCGCCGGCGAGCTCGAACGGCACCGCGTGGTTGTCGAAGGCCTCGACCAGCCCGATGTCGTGCAGCATCGCGCTCACGTAGAGCAGCTCGGAGTCGACCGAGATGCCGTGCTCCACGGCGTACGACGCCGCCCAGAGGTACGAGCGGCGGCAGTGGTTCACCAGCGCGGGCGACGAGAACTCCGTCACCACCTCGAGCGCGAGCGCGCAGACGGCGGAGTCGGGCACCGGGACCTCGGCAAGACGCATCCCCGCAGTCTGCCGCCCCGATCCCTTCGTGAGCAGGAACGCGCTGCCTACGACGCGAATCCGCTCACGATGGCGCTGCACCTCAGCCCCGGGTCCAGAAGGCGTGCGGATCGCTGTCGGGGCGGAAGCCGGCGGCGGCCACCATGTCCGCGGCCGCGGCGAAGCCGGTGGCGAGGGCTGCCGGCTCGTGGGCGTCGCTGGCGAAGGAGACGGCGCGGCCGCCCTCCTCGCGCCACCAGGTGACGACCTGCGGGTGCAGCGGCACGCGCGTGTTCACCTCGAGGACGCGCCCGCTGCCCGCGAGCAGGCGAAGGACGTGCCGGTGCTCGTCCTCGAACTCCGCGGGGTCGTACGGCGCTGCGCCCGACGGCCAGTAGCGCACCGGGTAGTCGACGTGCGCGAGCACCTCGAAGCCGTCGAAGCCCTCGATGAGCCGCGCGGTCTCGGCCAGGTAGCCGCGGATCACGTCGCCCGGCGGCGCGTGCTCGAACTGCACGCTCAGCTCGGTCGTGCCGCCGGTCGCGTCGCTGCCCGAGTGCACCGAGGCGAGGATGCGCTCGAAGCCCCCGCGGTGCAGCAGGTCGCGCGTGGCGGCGTCGTGCCAGTGCGGCTCGCTCAGCTCGACGCCCGACACGATCCGCAGCGACGGGAAGCGGTCGCGGCACTCGGCGAGGGTCTCGAGGTAGCCGGCTACGTCGAGCGGCGGCGGCACGAGGATGCCGTCGTGGACGAGCTCCAGCCACGGTTCGGGCAGCTCGACGCCGGGTGGCACGACCCAGTCGGAGAAGTCGGCGTGCTCGGTGAAGGCGATCGACGGCAGCCCGAGCTCCACTGCCCGCGCGCACGTCGCCACCATCGACCCGGCGAACGCGTCCCACGACCACTCGCTGTGGACATGGTCGTCAGCGGGCAGCGCCCGGGGCACGGGCGAGGGAGAGGAGGGCACGTCAGGATCCTGCCCCAGCCAGGTGTCGGCGCCGTGAATGGAAGGAATGTTGCTCTCTTAGCAACGAATGGCACATTCAGTGCGAACGGTCGGGGGTGGGGAAGCCGCCGGCTTTGCTGACCAGGGACGGGGTAGGGCGGCCGAGCTGCTCGCCGAGCCAGTCGCTGGCGCCGATGAGGGCGTCGAGGTCGATGCCGGTGTCGACGCCCGAGCGCTCGAGCAGGTAGACGAGGTCCTCGGTGGCGATGTTGCCGGTCGCCTTGGGCGCGAACGGGCAGCCGCCGATGCCGCCGAGGCTCGAGTCCAGGACCCGCACCCCCTCCTCGTACGCCGTGAGCGCGTTGGCATACCCGGTGTTGCGCGTGTTGTGGAAGTGCGCGCGCAGCCGTACGTCGCCGGTCGCAGCACGGACCGCGCGCACGCGCTCGCGCACGTCGGCCGGCACGGCGACGCCGATGGTGTCGGCGATCGCGATCTCCTCCACCCCCGTCGCCGCGAGCTCGGACACGACCGCGACGAGCCGGTCGACCGGGACCTCACCCTCGAACGGGCAGCCGAACGCCGTCGACACCGTCACGGTCGGGAGGATGCCGGCGGCGAGGGCGAGCGGCACCACCTCGGCGACGGTCCGCACGGCGTCGGCGACCGCCATCCCCTGGTTGCGCTCGGCGAACGCGTCCGACGCCGCGACGACCAGGTTCACCTCGTCGACGGCCGTCGCCTCGGCCCGGTGGAACCCGCGGGCGTTGAGGACGAGGCCGATGAGCGTGTGGTCGTCGCGGTCCGGGAGGGCGGCGGCTCCGGCGACGACGTCCTCGGCGTCGGCCATCTGCGGTACGCGCTTCGGGTTCACGAAGGAGGCGACCTCGGCGCGGTGGAGCCCTGCGGCGAAGGCGCGCTGCACGAGCTCGACCTTCTGCACCGTGGTCAGCGTCGCGGGGTCGTTCTGCAGGCCGTCGCGCGGCGAGACCTCGACGATCTCCACGTCCGCCACCGCGCACCCGCCTCCCTGGTCGTGCCCCTGGTCGGGGCAGCCCTGCCACGGTAGCCCGGGCAGGCGGCGTACGCCGAGGCCCTAGGCTCGCGCACGTGCTGACCCATGTCGTCTCCTTCACCTTCGTCGACCGCGCCGACCGCGAGGAGTGCCGCGACCGCCTCCTGGCCCTCGTCGACCCGATCGACGAGCTGCTGACCCTGACCGTCGGCCTCGACGTCGTGGGCGACAGCGGCGCGGCGGACCTCGTCCTCATCTCGACGCACGACGACGTCGCCGGGCTGCGCGCCTACCAGCAGCACCCCGACCACCAGGAGTTCGGTGCCTGGCTCAAGCCGCGCATCTCCTCCCGGACGGTCGTCGACTTCGAGTCCTGACCCCGCCGGCCGGTCCCGCTCTGCCGGGTCGCTGGGGACCGGCACGGTCCGGTCGCGGCACGGTGACGGGACGGTCACGGCCGTTCGGCCATCGCCGCGATGCCGTGTGAGGATGGGGAGGCCGCCGCCCCGGGCGGCCCGGGACGGGGGTTCCCCATGCGCCGCACGACCATCGCCGTCACCGCCGGAGCGCTGCTGCTCCTCACCGGCTGCGCGAACGTGTCCTCCGGCACCATCGAGCGCGGCGACGCCCGCTCCGCCGTCCTCTCCGCCGCCGCCGCGACCCAGCAGGCGGGCACCGCCCGCCTCTCGCTCGACGTGCGCACCCTCGGCAAGGACCCGGCGGGCCTCTCGCTCGACGGGCGCCTCGCCCTCGACGGCTCGAAGGCCGACCTGACCGCCTCGCTCCCGGCGGGCGCCCTCGGCGGCACGACCGCGTCGGTCCATGAGATCGTCGTCGACGGCGCCGCCTACCTGCAGGTGCAGGGCATCGAGATGCTCCCCGCGGTCTGGGTGAAGGCCGACCTCGGCAAGGACGGCGCGGGCAGTGCCGACAACCCGCTGGCGCGCCTGGCGACCTCGGGCGGCGTCGACGACCTGCTCGCCGCGCTGCGCGAGGTCGGCACCGTGGAGAAGGTCGCCCGCCAGGAGGTCGGCGGCGTGCAGACCACGAAGTACCACGCCACCCTCGACGCGTCGTCGTTCCTCAAGGACCTGCCGGCCGTGGGCGGCCTGGACCTCGGCGGCATCGCCGCTGCGGCCAAGGCGCCGGTCGACCTGTGGGTCGACGACCAGGGCCGTCTGGTCCGGGTCGAGGCGACGGTCGGGAGCGGTGACTCCGGCGTCCGGCTCGCCCTCGGCCTCGCCGACTTCGGCGCCCCGCTCGACGTCAGGGCCCCGTCGACCGCGCTGGACCTCGGCGGCCTGCTCGACGGCTGAACCTCAGGGCGCGCTCAGGCCGCTGACCTGGGCGGATGCTCCGGTCGAGGGTTCCGCTGCCACGTCGACCGGGGCTGGGCTACCGTGGCAGACGTGTCCTCCCCGACTGCCAGCGAGCCCCGTCCGCGGGCTGACGACGGCGACCTGCGCGAGGTCGCCGAGACGGTCGACGTTCCTGCGCACCCGGCGTCGCCGGACCACGAGGTGACGGTCGTCGACGGGCGCTTCATGCACGCGGAGTGCTCGTGCGGCTGGCGCACCGCCGGCCGGCGCAACCGCGCCACGGTCCGCGCCGAGGCGCGCGACCACGCCCTGCTCCACGCCTGAGCCGCGCCCCGCGCGACCGGTCAGCCGATCTCGACCTTCTGGCCCTTGCCGACCACGATGATGCCGCCGTCGCTGACGGTGTAGCGCTCGCGGTCGACCGCGAGGTCGACGCCGATCTGCGCGCCGTCGGGCACCTGCACGTTCTTGTCGAGGATCGCCCGGCGTACGACGGCACCGCGGCCGATCTTCACACCCGGCATGATCACCGAGCCCTCGACGTAGGCGCCCTCGCGGATGTTGACGTCGTAGCTCAGCACCGAGTTGCGCACGTGCGCGCCGGCGATGATCGAGCCCGCGCCCACCATCGACTCGTGGGAGTTGCCGCCCTCGACGAACTTCGCGGGGGGCAGCGGCGGCAGGTGCGACAGGATCGGCCACTGCCGGTTGTAGAGGTTGAAGATCGGGTGCACGGACACGAGGTCCATGTGGGCGTCGTGGTAGGCGTCGAGCGTCCCGACGTCGCGCCAGTAGCCGAGGTCGCGCTCGGTCGTGCCGGGCACCTCGTTGTCGGCGAAGTCGTAGACCTGCGCGATGCCCTGCGCGGTCATCATCGGGATGATGTTGCCGCCCATGTCGTGCACGGAGCCGTCGTCGCCGGCGTCGATGCGCAACGCCTCGACGAGCACGTCGGTGGTGAAGACGTAGTTGCCCATCGACGCGTAGACGTGGTCGGGGTCGCCGGGGATGGTCGGCGGGTCGGAGGGCTTCTCCACGAACCGCTCGATCGTGCGGCCGTCGGGTCCGGTCTCGATGACGCCGAACTGGTTGGCCTGCTCCTTGGGCACCCGGATGCCCGCGACCGTGACGCCGGCCCCGGACTCGATGTGCTGGCGCACCATCTGCTCGGGGTCCATGCGGTAGACGTGGTCGGCGCCGAAGACGACGACGTAGGTCGGGCTCTCGTCGTAGACGAGGTTGAGGCTCTGGAAGATCGCGTCGGCGCTGCCGGTGTACCAGCGGGGGCCGAGGCGCTGCTGGGCCGGGACCGGGGTGATGTAGTTCCCGAGGAGGGTCGACATCCGCCAGGTGGTGGTGATGTGGCGGTCCAGCGAGTGGCTCTTGTACTGGGTGAGGACGCAGATCCGCAGGTAGCCGGCGTTGACCAGGTTCGAGAGGACGAAGTCGACCAGGCGGTAGGCGCCGCCGAACGGGACGGCCGGCTTGGCGCGGTCCGCGGTCAGGGGCATGAGGCGCTTGCCCTCGCCTCCGGCGAGGACGATCCCGAGCACGTCGCGGTTGGCCACGCCCTCACACTACCCAGACCTCTACGCTGACGTACGTGTTGCGCGTAGGGATCCTCACCCGGGAATGGCCGCCGGACATCTATGGCGGGGCAGGCGTCCATGTCGACGAGCTCGTCCGCGAGCTCCGGCCGCTGGCCGACGTCCGCGTGCACGCCTTCGGGCCGACGCGCGACGGCGCCCGGGGGCACCAGGTGCCCGAGGACTTCGCCAAGGCGCCGTCGGTGCTGCAGATCCTCGCGGTCGACCTCGACATGGTGCGCACCCTCGACCACCTCGACGTCGTCCACTCGCACACCTGGTACGCCAACCACGCCGGGCACGTCGCCGGCGAGCTCTACGGCGTCCCGCACGTGATCACCGCGCACTCCCTCGAGCCGCGGCGTCCGTGGAAGGCCGAGCAGCTCGGCGGCGGCTACCGGGTCTCGTCGTGGATCGAGTCGTCGGCGTACCGCGAGGCGGCGGCGATCATCGCGGTGTCCGACGGCATGCGCCGCGACGTCCTCGACTGCTACCCCTTCGTCGACCCCGACCGGGTGCACGTCGTGCGCAACGGCATCGACCCGCACCGCTGGCACCCGGTCGAGAACGCCGACCGCCTCGCGGAGTACGGCGTCGACCCCGACAAGCCGTTCGTCGTGTTCGTCGGCCGGATCACGCGGCAGAAGGGCATCCGCCACCTGCTGACAGCGGCGCGCGACATCGACCCGTCGGTCACGCTCGTCTTCTGCGCGTCGTCGCCGGACGAGGAGGCGATCGGCACCGAGACCGCGAGGGCGGTCGCGGAGCTCGAGAAGATCCGTCCGGTCGTCTGGATCAAGGAGCACGCCCCGCGACCCGTCGTGATGCAGCTCTACAGCCACGCGCTCGCGTTCCTCTGCCCGTCGGTCTACGAGCCGCTGGGCATCGTGAACCTCGAGGCGATGGCGTGCGGCACGGCGGTCGTCGCCTCCGACGTCGGCGGGATCCCCGAGGTCGTGTCCGAGGGCGAGACCGGTCTGCTGGTGCACTACGACGCCGACGACACCGCGACGTTCGAGCAGGAGTTCGCCGCGGCGGTCAACAGCCTCGTCGCCGAGCCGGCGCGCGCGGAGGCGATGGGGGTCGCCGGGCGCGAGCGCGCCGTGGCGCACTTCGGGTGGGACGTGGTGGCGTCGAAGACCGTCGACGTCTACCGGGCCGCGGGGGCAGCGGCGGGCACGACCACGACGTGACGACCCTCGAAGGGCCTGTCGGCGTCCAGCAGCTCGACCGCCGACCTCTGATCGGCTACGCCTTCTACCTCATCGCCGCGACCCTGTGGTCGCTCAACGGCGTGGTCGCCAAGATCATCCTCGAGCACGGGATCCCGTGGTACCGGCTCTCGGAGATCCGGGTGACGCTGGCCGCGCTCGTGCTGGTGGTGTGGGTGGGGCTGCGCAACCGCCCTGCGCTCCGGCTGCAGCGCGGCGAGATCCTGCCGCTGCTCGGCTACGGCATCCTCGGGATCGCGGCGACGCAGACCCTCTACCTCGTGGCCCTGCAGCGGATGCCGATCAGCATCGCCCTGCTCATCGAGTTCACGGCGCCGATCATGGTGGCGCTGTATGTGAAGTTCGTGCGCAAGCAGCCGGTGAGCAACGGCGTCTTCGCCGCCCTGGCACTGGCGATGGTGGGCCTCGCGATGGTGGCTCAGGTGTGGTCCGGGCTCACCCTCGACGGCTGGGGCCTCGTCGCTGGCGGGCTCGCCGCCATCGCGCTCGCCTACTACTTCCTGCAGGGCGAGAGGCTCGTCGCCCACCGCGACCCGGTGTCGCTGGTGATGTTCGGCTTCCTGGCCGCGGCGCTCTTCTGGGTCTTCGTCGCACCGTGGTGGTCGTTCCCGTGGGACACCCTGAGCTTCAGCGCGCAGTTCGCGGGGGTCGGCCCGGAGCTGCCGTCGTGGCTCTACGTCGGCTACCTGGTCATCTTCGGCACGGTCGTGCCGTTCGCCCTGGCGATGGCCTCGATGCGCCACATCAGCGCGTCGCAGGCGTCGGCGGTCGGCATGAGCGAGCCGGTGATCGCCGGCGTCATCGCCTGGGTCGTGCTCGGCGAGATCCTCGCGCCGGTGCAGATCGTCGGCGGCGCCGTCGTGCTCCTCGGCATCGTGCTCGCCGAGAGATCGCGCTGAGGCATCGACCCACGCGTTAGTCGGCCGCGGGCTCCAGCGCCGCGGCGTCGGGCATGCCGACCAGGAGCAGGTGCGGTCCGCCGTCGACCGGGCGCAGGATCCCCTGCGCGTACTCCGGCAGGACGTCGGGGAGCCCGTCGGGCTCGGGCACGAGGTCCTCGGCCGGGCGCACGGCCACGACGCGGTCGACGACGAGGCCGACGTGGTGGCGGAAGAGCGGGAGCAGCACCTCGCCCGGGATGTCCGGGTCCGCGCGCAGGTCGACCACCGGGATGGCGCGTCCGCGCACGTCGACGAGCGCGACCCCGCGCCCGTAGCGCGGCCGCTGGGCCGAGGCGAGCAGCTCGAGGTGGTCGGGCCGCAGGACCGAGCCGACCTCCTCGACGGGCACGGCGTACGACGACGGGCCGACGGCGAACACGACGTAGCCGTCCGGGGTGCGGCGGCACTCGGGCGCGTCGACGGGGGCGATCGCCTCGAGCTCGGCGGGCTCAGGTGCCGTGCGGAAGGACGTGCCCCGGGGCGACGCGGACGGCTCGAGGGCGACCACCGACGAGCCGGTGACCGGCGCCGCGCTCGCCGTGACCGCAGGCGCAGGGACGTCCGTCGCGGGGGCGGCGGTCGCCGACGCCGGGGCGAACGGCGAGGTCATGACGCGGTGCCTGCGGCCCGCAGGTCGTTCTCGGCGGCGAGGCGCTGGCAGAGGGTGACGAGCTCGCCGACGTCGCAGCCGTCCAGCAGGTCGTCGAGGTCCTGCGGCGAGGAGTCGGGGAGCGTCTGCGCGGCGGCGCGGTACTCGCGCGCGGCGGCGGCGTGCTCGCCGCAGCGGGCCAGCGCACCGGCGAGCAGGAAGCGGGCGTGGCCGTTCGTCGGCGCGAGGTAGACCGCCTTGCGCAGGGCGACGAGCGAGCCCTCGTCGTCGCCGACGGTCGCGCGGGCGCGGCCCTCGACGAGGTAGGCGTCGACCTCGAACGGGCTCGCGTGCGCGGCCGCTGCCGCGAGGCGGGCGGCCTCGGCGTAGCGCGTCTGCTCGAGCGCCTCGCGCGCCAGGCGCAGCAGGTCGTTGGCGTGGTCGGGGTCCGGGACCGAGTCGACGGGGAGGCGCGGCTGCGGGTGCGCATCGGGGTACTGGCCGCCGACGTCCGGCGCACGTCGTACGACGCGGCGCGGCGGCTCGGGCTCGACCCGCAGCGGCTCGGGAAGGAGCTCGAGGCTGGCCGCGACGTCCTTGCGGTAGGCGAACGCGTCCCCGAGCGTGACGAGCGTGAACGCGTCGGTGACCTGCCACAGCGTCTCGGCGTGCCCGACGAGCAGGTAGCCGCCGGCGGCGAGGACGCCGTGGAAGCGGCCGACCAGGTCGCGCATCGTGTCGCGGGCGAAGTAGATCGTGACGTTGCGGCACACGACGAGGTCGACCTCGCCGGGCTCGAACGGCGGCGCGTCGGCGACCAGGTTGTGCAGGCGCGCATCGACGAGGTCGCGGATCTCGGGCACGACGGCGTAGCTGCCGTCCTTCTGCTTCGCGAACCACGAGCGCAGGCGCGCGTCGTCGACGAGCGTCAGCGAGCGGCCCCGGTAGCGGCCGCGGCGCGCGGAGGCGACGGCCTGCGACGAGAGGTCGGTGGCGACCACGCGGATCTCGGGCGCCTGCGGCAGGGTCGCCGCGACCTCGCGGGCGATGATCGCGAGCGAGTACGCCTCCTCGCCGGTCGAGCAGCCCGCGCTCCAGATCGTGAGCGGGCGCCCGCGCGCGACCGCGCGACGCAGCAGCTCGGGCATCAGCCGGCGCTCGAGCGCCGCCATCTGCGGCGGGTTCCGGAAGAAGTGCGTCTCCTGGATGGTGACGGCGTCGAGCAGCGTCTGCCGCTCGTCCTCGCCGCCGGGGCTG
This sequence comes from Candidatus Nanopelagicales bacterium, assembly GCA_044224785.1. Lineage (GTDB taxonomy): Bacteria > Actinomycetota > Actinomycetes > S36-B12 > CAIYMF01 > Longivirga. The sequence continues at coordinate 13,199 of JBGAJT010000022.1, forward strand.
CTGACCTGCGCGAGGTAGGCGCCGAGGTCGGCGGCACCGGTCGCTGCCAGCCGCTCCGTGATGATGCTCGACAGGCCGCGGCGACGGCTCTGGTCGAAGACGAGGCCGGCCTGCTGGGCGAGGAAGCCCGCGAGCGCGGCGTGCTCGGCGTCGGTGAGCTCGTGCGTGCCGGTGACGACGGTGCTCATGTCACACCGCCTCCGCGACGCCGAGGCGGGCGACCGCCGCGGCGATGGCCGGCGCGATGCGCGGCAGCGGCAGCTCGAGGTCGGCGGCGTCGAGAGCGACGGCGGCCGCGGGCATCCCCCACACCGCGCTGGTGAGCTCGTCCTGGGCGATCGTGAAGGCGCCGACCCGGCGCAGCGCGAGCAGCCCTGCGGCGCCGTCGCGACCCATGCCGGTGAGCAGGACGCCGACGACGCGCTCGCGGCACGCGGCCGCGGCGCTGCGGAACGTGCGGTCGATCTCGGGGATGTGGAACTGGCCCTCGCGCGGCGCCTCGATCGACATCCGGCAGCCCGGGTCGATCACGAGGTTGCCGTCGCTGGGCGCGAGGACGACGTGCCCGGGGCGCAGCCGGTCGCCGTGCAGCGCGACCGAGACGGGCAGCGGCGAGATGTCGCCGAGCCACTGGGCGAGGCCCTCGACGAAGCCCTCGGCCATGTGCTGGACCACGACGACCGACGCGGGCAGGTCGGGGGGCAGCTGGCCGAGGAGCGCGGCGAGCGCGGGCGGACCTCCGGTGGAGGCCCCGATGACGACGAGCGGCGGACGGCGACGGCCCTCGACGGACGTGGGCGTCGTGGTCGCGGGCGCGGCGGGATCGGCGCCGTACCCGCGCTCGCGCAGCCGCCCTCGCGGGTGGGTGATGACGCGGACGCGGCTCGCGACCGAGATGTGGCGGGCCAGGGTGCGCGCGTAGGTGCCGCTCCCCTGCGCCTCGGTGCCGACCGGGACGACGTCGACGGCACCCGCGGCCAGCGCGAGGTCGGCGTCCTCGGACGCGGCGCCGGTGAGCACGATCGGGGCCGGGCAGCGGGCCATGACGCGCTCGACGAGCTCGAGCCCGCCGGCGGCCAGCGCCAGGTCGAGCAGGACGACGTCGGGCGCGTGCTCGCAGATGGCGACGACCGCGTCGTCGACCGTCCGTGCGGTGCCCAGGACGAGGACCCCGGTGGACGCGAGCAGCTGGTCCAGGCGCGAGAGCCGCACCTGCGTACCGGCCACGATGACGACCGAGACGGGGCGCGCGGGATCGAGCGTCAGGCGCTCGTCGGCGTACGACGACCTCACCTCGAGCCTCCCCACCCCGGTGGAGGCCGCCCCCAGGTGGGCTGCCCCTCAGAGGGATCGTCGTCCTGGGCGGGGGGAACTTGAGGTCCGTGAGGTCACCGGTTCGGAGCAACCCCGCCCGGATCCGACCGCCTGCGGCCCTTCCGGCGGCCAGTGCTCGGCTCGGATCGGCGGTGGTGGCGAGGTCTGCCGGCTACTCGGCCGGGTCCGGCTCCGGCGCGCGGCCCAGGCTGCGCAGCACCGCCGCTCCGACGGCCCACCCGACGCACACCAGCCCCACCCAGAACAGCAGCTGGGCCAGCGCCCCGAGCAGCACCACCTCCGTGCGCCCGAGGTCGGTCATGTCCTTCCAGGTGCTCGCGATCCAGGTCAGCAGCAGCCACACCGCCCACAGGGCTGCCGCCGTCGTGACCAGCCTCTTCCGCATCGCGTCCATCGCGCTCCCCCTCGTCCGCCGGCGCCCTGACGACGCCCGAGCCGCACTCTCCCGCCTCGCCGCGCGCAGCGGGGCAGAACCCGCGCGATCATGGGTCGCCGTGCCTGCGAGGATCCGGGTCGAGGCGACCGGCGAGGGGCGCGAGCGGGGGGGTGGCGCCCGGGGGGGGGCGGGCTGCACGACGGGTCGGAGTGCGTGTTCTGCGCGCTCATGCTGACCGGCGACGCGCGCTGGGTCCATCGCGGCGAGGACGCCGTCGCGTTCCTCCCGCTGCCCGGCGGCGCGCTGGCGCCGGGCCACCCAGATCCCCTGACCCCACCGGGATCTGCCCACCTACTGGCCCTTTCCGGGGCCAGAACGGGACGGGAAAGGGCCACGAGGTGGGCAGATCGTGGTGGTGGGTCAGGCGGAGGGGCTGGCGGCGGTGAGGGCGAAGGTGGCGGGCTTGCTGGTGACGCCGCCGTTGCGGCCGGTGAGCTTGTAGCTGCCGGCCTGGGCCTCGGGCTGGTCGGCGGGGCAGCCCTTCTTCGACAGCTTGCCGAGCCAGGTGACGGTGACCGAGTAGGACTGCCCGGGCTGGATCGTCTGCACCTGCGCGGCGCCGCCGGGGTTGCAGTCGTCGGACGACCACACCCGCGTGCTGCCGGAGGTGATGACGAGCTCGTTCTGGCCGGCGCCGATGTCGCGGCGGCACGGCTTGCTCGACGTGTTCTGGATCCGCATCCGCAGGCGCGGGGTGGAGCCGACCGGGTACGACGCGGCGTCGGTCGAGGCGGTCACCGCGATGACGTCGTCGGCGCAGAGCGGGACGGCGGTGGTCGAGGGGCTCGCGGAGCCCGACGGCGAGGTCGACGGCTTGGCCGACGTCGCGCTCGAGGACGGGCTCGTGGTCGTCGACGGCGTGGTGGACCCGCTCGAGGTGGGTGAGGCCGACGGGGACCCGGCCGCACCCGACGAGCCGCCGGAGCCGAACGCCTTCTGGGCGACCCAGCGCACGCCGAGGAGCAGCGCCACGACGACGAGCAGCGCCAGCAGCCGTCGGACCCAGTAGACGCCCGGAGGCAGGGGTCCGCGCGGGTTCATGAGCGTGCTCACGCGCCGCACGCTACCGGGCCGGAGGTGGCGCAGTCCGTCGGGTGCGAGGATGCGCGACGAGATGCCCGAGTCGCCGCTGCACGCCCCGCTGCTGTCCTGGTACGCCGCGGCGGCGCGCGACCTCCCCTGGCGGGCCGCCGACCGCGATCCGTGGGGCGTGCTGGTCAGCGAGGTGATGCTCCAGCAGACCCCCGTCGACCGGGTCGTGCCGGCGTGGGAGGCGTGGCTGCGCCGCTGGCCGGCTCCCGCGGACCTGGCAGGCGATCCCGCGGGCGAGGCGGTGCGGATGTGGGGGCGGCTGGGCTACCCCCGGCGCGCGCTGCGGCTGCACGCGGCGGCGGTGGCGTGCGTCGAGCGGTTCGAGGGCCGGGTGCCGGCGACGTACGACGAGCTCCGCTCGCTGCCCGGCGTCGGCGACTACACGGCCGCCGCGGTGCTGGCCTTCGCCTACGGCCGGCGCGCGGTGGTGCTCGACACCAACGTCCGGCGGGTGCTGGCCCGCCTGCTCGACGGCGCCGAGCATCCGCGGCCGTCGGTCACGGCCGCCGAGCGCGCCCTCGCCGGCTCGGTCCTGCCCGACGACGACGCGACCGCGGCCGCGTGGTCGATCGCCCTCATGGAGCTCGGCGCCCTGGTGTGCACGTCGTCGTCGCCCCGGTGCGGGAGCTGCCCGGTGGCGGGCTCCTGCGCGTGGGTGGCGGCCGGGCGGCCGGCGTACGACGGGCCCGCGCGGCCGGTGCAGCGCTTCGCCGGCACCGACCGGCAGGTGCGCGGGCTGCTGCTGGCGGTGCTGCGCGAGGCGCACGCGCCGGTCGACCGCGCGGCGCTCGACGTCGTGTGGGAGGAGCCCGTGCAGCGCGAGCGCGCCCTCGACGGGCTCGTCGCCGACGGCCTCGTCGACCCGCTCCCCGACGGCCGCTACGCCCTGCCCTCCTGAACTCCGGCGCCGCCGGCTCCGGCCTGCCTGCTCTGACGGCTCCTCGTCACCCACGTCCCCGGGAGCCCCGTTGTCCGCCGCCGCCACCCCGCCCGTGATCGTCACCGGCGCCTCCTCCGGCATCGGCCTGGAGACCGCTGTCGGCCTGGCCCGCGAGGGCTACCGCGTCGTGGCCACGGTGCGCGACCTCGGTCGCACCCAGCCGCTCGACGACGCCGCCGCAGCAGCTGGTGTCGAGCTCGACGTGCGGCGCCTCGACGTCACCGACGAGGCCTCGGTGGCCGAGCTCGTCGACGGTGTGGTGGCGACCTACGGCGGTCTGCACGGGCTGGTGAACAACGCCGGCGCCGCGCACCTCGGCACGGTCGAGCTCGACACGATGGAGGCGATCCGGGCGGCGTTCGAGGTGAACTTCTTCGGCGTCGTCGTGATGACGCGGGCGGCGATGCCGCACCTGCGCGCGAGCAGCGGAGTCCTGGTCACGATCTCGAGCGTCGGCGGCATCGTCGGCCAGCCGTTCAACGAGGCCTACTGCGGCGCGAAGTTCGCGGTCGAGGGCTTCATGGAGGGGCTCGCGCCCGTCGCCGCCACCGTCGGCGTGCGCGTGGTGGTCGTCGAGCCGGGCGCGGTCGCGAGCTCCTTCGTCGCCAACGCCGGTGTCGACCCCGCAGGCGATGATCGCCGCCGCAGGTCCCTACGGCCCGGCCGCCGCGGGCTACCTCGCGCGCACCGCCGGCGCGTTCGCGAACGCCCAGAGCTCGGCCGACGCCGCGGCGGTGATCGTGTCCGCCGTCGTCGACCCGGGCACGCCGTTCCGCGTGCAGACGTCGGCGGTCGCCGCGGGCTTCGTCGGCGTCAAGCTCGCCGACCTCGACGGCTCCGCGGTCCAGGCGCTGACGTCGTCCTGGGTCGCGACCGCCTGATCAGCGTGCGGCTCAGCGCTTGCCGTAGGTCCAGGCGCTGTAGGTGAGCAGGGTCGTCGTCGACGCCGGCACGGCCGCGCGGAACCGGTAGAGGCCCACCGACACCAGCTTGCCCGCGCCGCGGAAGGCGCCGTCGTCGGTCACCCACGACGTCGGGGTGTTGTACGAGCGCCACACGCCGTCGGCCCCGCGGCGCTGCACCTGCACGATCACCCGCGCGTCGTCGCGCGCCTCGAACGGCCACCCGCCGCCGGTGACGTACCACGTCGTGCCCAGAGCGCACGGCGTGGTGATCGTGGCGCCGCAGGAGCGCCACCCGCCATAGGCACCCGACAGCCGAGCCTCGAGCCAGCCGCGCACCTTCGCGGGCGGGGTCGACGTCAGCCGGGTCAGCGTGGCCGACCAGGAGGCCGGCGGCTGCGCGCCCTCGTTCAGCGTCGTCGCCGAGCGACCGGCGAAGGTGAGCGCACCGTCGGAACCGGTGGCGACACCGCTCCAGGAGGTCTGCACCGCGCCCGTGGCGAGCAGCGAGCGGACGCCGCCGGTCCCCCACGTGGTGTCGGCGACCCCGTCCGCGCTGGCGTGCGCGATCCGGCCCACCACGCGCGGGAAGCCGTCGGCCGAGAGCACGCCGTTGTTCTCCGCACCCGCGACGACGAGCGATCCGTCGGAGAGCCGTTCCGCGCGGCCGACGTAGAACGTCGGGATGCGCAGGACCCCGGTGCCCTTCGCGTAGGTGATGTCGGTGCCGCCCGAGGCGGTGAAGCGCACGAAGGCGCCGGAGTCCTGGTACTCGTCGCCCCCACCGAGCGTGTCGATCCCGGCCCCGGCCACCAGGCGGCGGCCCGACTGCGGCACGACCTCGACCGAGCCCGGCGCCAGGTAGTACCCGAACGGACGTCGCACCGCGAGGCCGTCGCCGCTGAAGGTCGGGTCGGGCGTGCCGTCGGGGCGCAGCCGGATCGCGCCGATCGACTGCACGGCCGGTTCGCTCGCGGTGTGCGTCCCGACCCCGATGACGGGCGAGCCGTCGGCGGTCAGGTGCGGGTGACCGAGGAGGCCGACGGTCGTGAACGGCAGCAGCCGGTAGCCCGTCGGGCCGAGGACGGTGCTCGGCGCGCCGGTCGCCGTGAGCGCGGCGACGTACACGCGCATGGGCGAGTTGCGGTCCGGCCGGTTGCCGGTGGTGCCCGAGAAGTACGCGTCCGTGACCAGGACCCGGCCGTCGGGGAGGACCGTGCCGTCGACGGGGCCGAAGGCGATCCCGGCGACGCCGGTCTGCGCGCACTGCAGGTGGCCGCCGACGTTCAGCAGCGCGACTCCGCCGGACCCGAACGACGCGTCGAGCGCCCCGGTGGTCGCCGAGAGCCGGGCCACGGCGACGCCGCACTCCGCCCCGGTCTTGGCGTATCCGCCGATGACGACGAGGGTGCCCGCCGGCCCGTGCTGCACCTGGGTGAAGACCAGCTGGTAGCCGGCCTTGGTGACCGATGCGGTGCCGCCCGTGCCGAACGAGGCGACCGGAGCACCGGTCGCGTCGAGGCGGATCACGGTGCCCGGCTTGTCGCCGACGGCCGCGGCGTCGGCGCTCCCGCTGACCGTCACGAGTCCTCCGTCGGAGGTCGCGAGCGCGTCGTAGTACTGCACCTGGCCGGTGTCGACCACCGAACCGGCGGTGCCGAAGCCGGCGTCGGGCGCGGGGGCGGCGGCGTACGCCGGGACGGCGAGGCTCGCGGCCACGACCGCGCCGAGGACGGCAGCGGCACGCGGGACCAGCACGGCGCGAGGACGGCGAGGGGTCATAGGGAGCAGTATCACCCTGCGGCCATAGCCGGTGCCTGGCTGATCGCGCACCGGCCCGGACTCCGACCCCCAGGGAGCAGCCATGATCGAGAGCATCGCCGTGGAGGAGCTCGAGCCCCAGCACGCGGCCGCCATGACGGGCCGGTGCGAGGCCGAGCAGATCGGGCCGTTCGTGGGCGAGGCGTACGGCGCCGTCATGACCGCGCTGTCCGCCCAGGGCCTGGCACCCGCCGGGCCGCCGTTCGTGCGGTACGCGACCGGCGGCGCCGACGGCATGGACGCCTCCGGCCACGCGTACGTCTTCGGGGTCACCGCGGGGTTCCCGAGCAGCGGCCCGGCCGCCGAGGACGGCCCCGTCGTCCCGGTGACGCTGCAGGGCGGCAGCGCGGTGGTCGCGGTGCACGTGGGCGCGTGGACCGACATGGGTGCGGCGTACGGCGCGGTCGCCGAGTTCATGGCCGAGCACGGGCTCGAGGCCGCCGGGGACGCATCGCATCCCGAACTTCCGACGACCACTCGGTTGATCGGCAACTATCCGAATCCGTTCAATCCGGAGACGGCAATTCAGTTTGAAATGAACGCCCGCTC
>JBGAJT010000230.1:0-5633 GCA_044224785.1 Candidatus Nanopelagicales bacterium
AGTGGTCCTCCACGTCACCGGCGGCGACGGCGGCCACGGCTGCGTGTCGGTCATGCGCGAGAAGTTCAAGCCCCTCGGCGGCCCCGACGGCGGCAACGGCGGTCACGGCGGCGACGTCCGCCTCGTGGTCGACACCAACGTCACCTCGCTGCTCGAGTTCCACCACGGCCCGCACCGCCGCGCCGGCAACGGCCGCCCCGGTGAGGGCAGCCACCGCAACGGCGGCAACGGCGAGTCGCTGACCCTGCGCGTCCCCCCGGGCACCAGCGTCCAGACCACCCGCGGCGAGGTCCTCGCCGACCTCGTCGCCGCCGGCATGGAGTACGTCGTCGCCCGCGGCGGTCACGGCGGCCTCGGCAACGCCGCCCTCGCGAGCACCCGCCGCAAGGCGCCCGGGTTCGCGCTGCTCGGCGAGCCGGGCGACGTCCTCGACGTCGTCCTCGAGCTCAAGAGCGTCGCCGACGTCGCGCTCGTCGGCTTCCCGAGCGCCGGCAAGTCGTCGCTGATCGCCGCGATGTCGGCCGCTCGCCCCAAGATCGCCGACTACCCCTTCACCACGCTCGTGCCCAACCTCGGCGTGGTCACGGCCGGCGACACGATCTTCACCGTCGCCGACGTACCCGGCCTGATCCCCGGCGCCAGCCAGGGCAAGGGGCTCGGCCTGGAGTTCCTTCGCCACGTCGAGCGCTGCCACGTCCTGGTGCACGTGCTCGACTGCGCGACCCTCGACCCGGGTCGCGACCCGGTCACCGACCTCGACGTCATCGAGAACGAGCTCGCGCAGTACGGCGGCACCGAGGGCGACCTCGCCGACCGGCCGCGTCTCGTCGCCCTCAACAAGGTCGACGTGCCCGAGGCGCGCGAGCTCGCCGACCTCGTGACGCCGATCCTGCGCGACCGCGGCTACACCGTCGTCGAGGTGTCGGCGGTGGCCCACGAGGGCCTCAAGCAGCTGGGCTTCGCGATGGCCGAGCTCGTGCGCGCGGCGCGCGCTGCGGCCCCGGCCGAGGAGGCGCCCCGTCTGGTCATCGCCCCGAAGGCGGTCGACGACAGCGGCTTCACGGTCGTCCGCGAGGACGACGAGGACGGCGTGCGCTACCGCGTGCGCGGCGAGCGCCCGCAGCGCTGGGTGCGCCAGACCGACTTCTCCAACGACGAGGCCGTCGGCTACCTCGCCGACCGTCTCGCGCGCCTCGGCGTCGAGGACCGGCTGCTCGAGCTCGGGGCGACGGCCGGCGCGACCGTGCTCATCGGTCCCGAGGACAACGCCGTGGTCTTCGACTGGGAGCCCACCATCGCCGCCGGCTCGCCGCTCACCGGCCCCCGCGGCAGCGACGACCGCCTCTACCAGTAGCCCCGTCGTACGCCGTCGATGCGTGATGACGCCACCTTCTAGCGTGGCCTCATCACACATCGACAGGGTGGTGCCGTCCATGGGTGATCACGCCGCCTTCTAGCGTCGCGTCATCACGCATCGACGGCTGGCGAGAGCGACCGACGAGACGCATGTGCAACTGATGGTTGCGCGTTGCTGGTTCTGCGGCTAGCCTCACGTGCAACCGTTGGTTGCGAATGAGGGAGCAGGGCATGGAGCAGGGGACGATCGAGCGCGAGATCACCATCGAGGCGTCGCCGGAGACGGTGTTCGAGGTCATCAGCAGCCCGGAGCACATCCGCGGCTGGTGGAACGGCGCCGACACCGACATCGCGGCGCAGCCCGGCTCGGCCGGGACCATCGTGTGGCCGGGGGAGCCCAGCCACGAGCACACCGAGCAGATCGTGGTCGTCGACGCGACGCCGTACTCGCTGTTCTCCTTCCGCTGGGTCTACGACGCCGGCACGGTCGCGGCGGCCGACAACTCGCTGCTCGTCGTGTTCGAGCTGCGGCCCGAGGGCAGCGGCACCGTGCTGCGGATGACCGAGACCGGCTTCCGCGAGCGGGGCTGGTCCGACGCGGTGGCGCAGGGCTGCTACGACGACCACGTGAACGGCTGGGACCGGTTCGTGCCGAGCCTGCGCGACTACGCCGAGGGCCTGGTCGTGGCATGAGCGCCATGGCCATCGACGACGACCTGTGGTCCGCCGTCGGCGACCCGACGCGTCGACGGCTGCTCGACCTGCTGCTCGTCGACGGCGCCGGCACGGCGACGTCGCTCGCCGGGCAGCTGCCGGTGACTCGCCAGGCGGTGGCCAAGCACCTGACGGTGCTCGACCGCGCGGGCCTCGTGCACGCGCAGCCGGTCGGTCGCGAGACGCGCTACCGCGTCGACGCCGCGCAGCTGGCCCGGGCGGTGCAGCAGCTGTCCGACGTCGGGTCCGCATGGGACGCCCGGATGCGCCGTATCAAGGCCCTGGCCGAGCAGATCGAGCAGATCGAGCGCACGAAGCGCACGTGATCAGCCGTCGATGCGTGATGAGGCCGCCTTCTCGCGTGGCCTCATCGCCCGTCGACGGTGCAACGCCGTCCATGGGTGATGACGCCGCCTTCTCGCGCGGCGTCATCACCCATCGACGGCTGGTGGGGCGGGTCAGGTGCCGCCGCGCATGTGCCAGGCGTCGGTGATCAGCTCGCGCAGGCGGCGTACGCCGACCTTGTCCAGGCGCAGCATCACCAGCGGGAAGCCGTCGTAGCCGGGGGTCGTGAAGAATACGTCGGGCTCGCCGAGCAGCAGTGCCTGCTTCTCGGCCTCGTCTCCGACGTAGAGCACCGCGACGTCGGTGCGGATCACCCGGCGGCCGCCCTCGCGGTCGGGGTAGCTCCACACGAAGCCCTTGTTGCCGACACGGAAGTCGAAGCCGTCCGAGGGGATCTCCTCGACGCCGTCGAGGCGCAGCGCGATGCGGCGTACGTCGTCCTCGTCGGCCATGCCGCCGGGTCCTCCTCGTCGCTGCGCCGTGCCCCCGAGAGTCCGAGTCTGCCCGACCGCACCGACGGTGCGGCCGCGACCTCGGGGACGGCGGACGTGACGGGTCGGGGCCGGTGCGAGGCCGAGGCGGACGCGCGGCGACAGGCTGGCGGAACCGGGTGGCGGCGCCCTGACAGGATGGGCGCATGCCCAAGACCCGTGCGCTGGTGCGATCGGCGTCGCGCGTCGTCGTCAAGGTCGGGTCGTCGTCGCTGACGGCGTCGGGCGGCGGGCTGCAGCCCGAGCGCCTCGACGCGCTCGTCGACGCGCTCGGCGCGAAGCTCGCGGCCGGCGCGGAGGTCGTGCTGGTGTCGTCGGGCGCGATCGCGACCGGCATGCCGACCCTCGGCATCACCCGTCGGCCGCGCGACCTCGCCACGCAGCAGGCGGCGGCGAGCGTCGGTCAGGGCCAGCTCCTCGCGCACTACACCGGCTCGTTCGCGCGCCACGGGCGCACGGTCGGCCAGGTGCTGCTCACCGCCGAGGACGTCACGCGGCGCTCGCACTACCGCAACGCGCAGCGCACCCTCTACAAGCTGCTCGAGCTCGGCGTCGTCCCCATCGTCAACGAGAACGACACCGTCGCGACCGACGAGATCCGCTTCGGCGACAACGACCGGCTCGCCGCGCTCGTCGCGCACCTCGTGCACGCCGACCTGCTCGTGCTGCTGTCCGACGTCGACGGCCTCTACGACGGCCCGCCGTCGCGCGAGGGTGCGCGCCGCATCGACGAGGTGCGCGGCGAGGCCGACCTCGCCGGCGTGGTCGTCCGCGGCACCGGGTCCGGCGTCGGGCTCGGCGGCATGGTCACCAAGGTCGAGGCCGCGCGCATCGCCACGACGGCCGGGATCCCGGTGGTGCTGACGTCGGCGGCGCAGGCGCACGCGGCGCTCGCGGGCGAGCCCACGGGCACCCTCTTCCACCCCACCGGCGAGCGGACCGGAACCCGGCTGCTCTGGCTCGCGCACGCGACCGCGGGCCGCGGGCGGCTGGTCCTCGACGCAGGTGCGGTGGATGCCGTCGTACGCCGCCGCCTGTCGCTCCTGCCCGCCGGGATCACCGCCGTCGAGGGCTCGTTCGTCGCCGGCGATCCGGTCGACCTGGTTGAGCAAAACGGCCACGCCGTGGCCCGCGGGCTGGTCAACTTTGACGCGACAGAACTCCCCGGCCTGCTCGGACGCTCGACCCGCGAGCTGGCACGGGAGTTGGGACCGGCGTACGAGCGCGAGGTCGTGCATCGAGACGACCTGGTGCTCCTGCGCCCCTAGCGCCCCACGCGGAGGCGCCGTGACCGGCTGGCCGTTCTGGCACGTGACGCTCACCGTCGCCGGCGAGCGCGTCCCGGACGTCGAGATCCGTCACGGCCTCGAGCAGCTCAGCCACGAGCACCCGTTCCTGCTGTCGGGCCGCTACTCCACCGAGCGCGCCGAGGTGCGCTACTGGGACGAGGCCCCCGACGCCGGCACCGTCGCGTCGCTGGCGCTGCGCCTCTGGGACGACCACCGCGCGTCGGCGATGCTCCCCGACTGGCACGTCGTCGGCATCGAGGTCGTCGACCGCGACACCTTCCACACCCGCGGCCGCACGACGCTCTCACCCGTGTCGCTCGTCGGCGTCGCCCCGTTCTGACCGCGCGTCAGAACGGCAGCGGCCTGGTCCACACCTGCGTCGCCGACCGTCGGTGCATGCCTGCCGCCTCGTAGAGGCGCACCGCGCCCGTGGTGTTCTCCTGCTCGACGTGCAGGCGCACCACGGGCCGGCCCTCGGCCGCGAAGCCGCGGAACACGTGCTGCAGCAGGGCCGTCCCGAGTCCCTGCCCGCGAGCGCGCTCGCGGACGCCGAGGACGCCGACGTAGCCGCCGTCGGTCTGCGTGTCGCTCACGATCACCGCGGCCGCGCCCTGGTCGTCCTCCACGAGCAGGCTGAGGTCGAGCCGTGCCGCCGGCTCGGACAGGGACGCCGCGACCTGGTCGTCGGAGTAGTCGTTGTCGCCCTGGTGCTCGGAGAACGCGTCGCGCAGCAGCTCGCCGACCGCGGCGGCGTCCTGGACCGTCAGCGGGCGCACGCGCACGGCCGACGGCCACGAGGGCTCCGCGACCGCAGTGGTGCGCTGGTCGATCTCCATGAGCAGGACCTCGCGCGCGAACCGGTAGCCGTAGGCCTCGACGACCGCGGCCATCGCCGTGTCGCGCTCCAGGATGGTGAAGCAGGCGTGCCGGTCCGGGTCGGGTGCGCCCACGGCGTCGTAGTGCCGCGCCGCGGCCAGTGCGCACTCCACGAGCGTCTGCCGCACCCGTGTCTCCACCGGGCCATCGAGGGTGAGGTCGATGCCGGCACCGAACGGGATCTCGTTGTACGGGGGCGCCGTCCAGGAGGACCCGAAGGCGACGATGCGCCCGTCGAGCAGCACGACGGGGACGTCGAGCTCGAGGTTGCGACCCGGCCAGGTGAGCTGGTCGGCGAGCGACTCAGGGCCGACGGCCATCGGTCTGCCCTGCATCGCCCGCATATAGCGGTCGCCGATCGCGTGCACCGCGACCGCGTCGGACGCCGTCATCGGACGTACCTCGATCGTGCCCGTCCCTGCTGCCATGCCGACCCCCGTCGAGCGCACCCTGCGCGACCTGCGCACGGGAAGTGTGGCGGGCCCAGCGGCGGACCGCCTGCGGATTGCCGGCGCGAGGGCGGGTTCCCGGCGCCGACGTACGCCGCCTACCCTCGACGCAT
>JBGAJT010000231.1:0-5596 GCA_044224785.1 Candidatus Nanopelagicales bacterium
GCGAGGAACTCGGCGCCCTCGCAGCCCAGCCGCGCCGCCATCCGCGCGACCTTCGGGCTCGCGAGTCCGGCCTCGGCGTAGACGAGCCCGTCGGCGACCGCCAGCGCCGCGCCCGGATTGTGGATCGCCCATTGGTGAGCGTGCCGCTCGCCGAGCTGGTCACGACCGCCGACGGTTTCCCGACGCGCACCGAGATGGTCGCGGCATGGGAGGCGGCGACCGGGCGCAGCGCGGGCGACACCCGGTGGTTCGTGGCGCTCGCGATCTGGAAGCTCGCGATCCTGCTCGAGGCGTCGTACCACCGCTGGCTGGCCGGGATGGCCGACGACCCGTTCTTCGCCCGTCTCGACGAGGGTGTGCCCGCCCTCCTCGCCCGGGCCCGCCAGGTCTCCGGCGCCTGACCCGGTCCGGCTAGGGTCGCGGGCGTGACTGCGCAGCTGCGAGGACTGGTCGTCGACTGGGGCGGGGTGCTCACCGGCGACCTCGGCGCGGTGGTGCGCGACTGGGCGCGCGACGACGGCATCGACCTCGACGTCTACTACGGCATCATGCGCGACTGGTTCGGCGAGCCGGTCGGTGCCGAGGCGCGGCTGAACCCGATCCACGCGCTCGAGCGCGGCGAGATGACGGTGCCCGACTTCGAGCAACGGCTGGCCGCCGCCCTCACCGAGCGCACCGGCCGCGAGCACGAGGCGGCCGGCCTGCTCGAGCGGATGTTCGCCAAGTTCGAGCACGCTCCGGACATGGCGGCCCTGGTCCGCCGCGCCCGCACCGCGGGCCTGCGCACGGGCCTGCTGTCGAACTCGTGGGGCAACGACTACCCGCGCGACGGCTGGGACGAGATGTTCGACGTCGTCGTGATCTCCGGCGAGGTGGGCATGCGCAAGCCCGAGCCGCGGATCTTCGAGCACACGCTCGACCTGATCGGTCTGGCCCCCGAGGAGGTCGTGTTCGTCGACGACCTGCGCCACAACATCGAGGCGGCCGTGGCCGTGGGCCTCGTGGGCGTGCTGCACACGTCGTACGCCGAGACCCTCACCGAGCTCGAGGCGCTGTTCGACCGCGACCTCTCCTGAGGCGCTCCCGCGGCTGGGATCCGGGGGCATGCCCCCCGTGCCCGTGACACGATGACGGCCGGACGACGTACGGCTGGCGGAGGAGGTGCGATGGTCGACCGGCTCAGCCCCCTCGACGTGTCGTTCCTCTACCTCGAGGAGCCGACGACCCCGATGCACGTCGGCGGCGTCGTGGTGTTCCAGGCTCCCGAGCAGGGGTTCGACCACGGCCGGCTGCTCGGCCTGATCCAGGACCGCATCGCGCTGGTGCCGCGCTACCGGCAGAAGGTCCGCTGGGTCCCCGGCCGCATCGCCAACCCGGTGTGGGTCGACGACGAGGAGTTCGACGTCGCCTACCACGTGCGCCGCTCCGCGCTGCCCCGCCCGGGCAGCGACGCGCAGCTGCGCGACCTCGTGGGCCGGATCATGTCGCGGCCGCTCGACCGCAACCGGCCGCTGTGGGAGATGTACCTCGTCGAGGGGCTCTCGGGCGGGCGCTTCGCGCTGCTCACGAAGACCCACCACGCGATGGTCGACGGCGCGGGCGCGGTCGACATCGGCCAGGTCATCCTCGACGTCGAGCCCGACCCGCAGCGCCCGGCCGCGGTGCGCTGGACGCCCCGCAAGGAGCCGAGCGACATCGACCTCGTCGCGGGAGCTGTGAGCGAGATCGTGCGCAGCCCGGCGGCCGCGATCGACGCCGTGCGCAGCGGGGCCGTCGACGTCCGCGAGACGACCGAGCGGGTCCTGCGCCGAGCTGCCGGTCTCGCCTCCGCCGCGCTGACCATCGCGCGGCCGCCGTCGTCGAACCCGCTCAACGCCCCGATCGGCGAGGCCCGCCGTTTCGGCATGAGCGCCATGCGGCTCGACGACTTCAAGGCGATCCGCCGCCACCACGGCGGCACGATCAACGACGTCGTCCTCGCGATCGTGTCGGGCGCCCTGCGCGAGTGGATGATGACGCGCGGCGAGTCGGTGTCGTCGCGGTCGCAGGTGCGCGCGCTCGTGCCGGTCAGCGTGCGCGCCGGCGAGGAGTCGTCGGGCAACCACATCGCCGCGTTCCTCGTCGACCTGCCCGTCGGCGAGCCGCAGCCCGTCGTACGTCTGCACCGCATCTCCTACGAGATGGAGCAGCTGAAGTCGACCGGGCAGATGGTCGGTGCGCAGGCGCTCGTGGGCATCGCGGGCTTCGCGCCGCCGACCCTGCACGCCGCCGCCGCGCGCACGGCCAACGACTGGTCGCGCCGGATGTTCAACCTCGTGGTCACCAACGTCCCGGGTCCGCAGTTCCCGCTCTACGCCGGCGGCGCGCTGATGCTCGGCGCCTACCCCGTCGTCCCGCTGGCCAAGGGGCAGGCGGTGTCGATCGGCCTGACGTCCTACGACGGCGGCATGTACTTCGGCCTCAATGCCGACCGCGACGCGATGACCGACGTCGACGTCCTCGCCGAGTGCCTCGAGTCGTCGCTGCACGAGCTGCTCGACACCGTGCCGCGCAGCAAGCGCAAGGCGCCGACCAGCCGCGGCCCCGAGCCGACCACCGCCCCCGCCACCAAGCGAGCGACCCCGCGGCCGAAGAAGGCTGCGGCGGCGGCCGATCCCGCGTCGACGACCGCGCCCACGAAGCCGAAGGTGGCCGCGCCCGAGCCGGCGGTGAAGCCGGCCCAGGTGTCGTCGGCCCCCTCCCGCTCCCTCGCCGGCGGCACCCGCAAGCCCGCCCCGCCGGAGCCCGACGCCGGATCCTGAGGTCCGGCCGCGGCCCCTGCTGCTCCCCCCGTGCCGCGCGGTGCCGCCACCGGCTGCGGCATGCTGACCCCGTGCGCGTCTACCTGCCTCTCACCGTCGCCGGGCTCGGCGACCTGCACCGGTCGGGCCGCGTCGCTCCCGCGCCGCTGCGGGCCCACGCCGTGACCGACGCGCTGCGCGCGTCCTTCGGGACGGCCGACGACGAGGAGCTCGAGTACGCCGCGCTCATGGCTGCGGCGTACGACTCGCTGCTCGCCATCGCCGCGACGCAGGGCGAACCGCGACGGGTGGTCGTCGCTGCCGACGTCGACGACTCCGCGGTCGGCCCCGACCCGAGCGCCGACGACGACCCCACGGCCGTCGTCGTGGCGACCGAGGTCGGCATCGGGCTGTGCCGGTCCGTGCACGTCGACGACGCCGACGCCGAGGGCGAGCTGGTCCTGGCGCTGGCCCGCCTCCCCGAGGCCCAGGCCGGCGACGGCCAGGCGCTCGCCGCCGTCTCGCTGGTCGAGCACGAGCTCATGTGGTTCGCCACCCAGGAGATCCCCGACCTCCTCGGCTGAGGCGACGCCCGCGCCGCGACGAGGCAGGATGGGGCCGCGCCCGCAGTGCGTCGCCCGAAGCCCGGCCAGGAGCCGGTACGCCGCCACGAGGAGACACCCGATGGACTCCGTCACCCGCCCGCCGGCACCGACCAACGAGGTCGTCCGGATGTACGCACCCGGGTCGCCCGAGCGCGCGAGCCTCGAGAAGCGCCTCGTCTCGATGGCGGGGGAGCGCATCGACCTGCCGTGCGCGATCGGTGCCGAGCGCCCGATGGGCAGCGGCGAGCAGATCGACGTCGTCCAGCCGCACGCGCGCCAGCAGGTGCTCGGCACGCTGCGCGGCGCGACCCACGACGACGCCCGCGCCGCGATGGACGCCGCGAAGAAGGCGGCGCCGGAGTGGCGCGCGATGTCGTTCGACGACCGCGCCGCGATCCTGCTCAAGGCCGCCGACCTGCTCGCCGGTCCGTGGCGCGACACCCTCAACGCCGCGACGATGCTCGGCCAGTCGAAGACCTGCTACCAGGCGGAGATCGACGCGGCCTGCGAGCTCGTCGACTTCTGGCGCTTCAACGTCGGCTTCGCGCGCCAGATCCTCGAGGAGCAGCCGATCTCCTCGCCCGGCGTCTGGAACCGCGTCGACCACCGCCCTCTCGAGGGCGTCGTCTACGCCGTGACCCCGTTCAACTTCACGGCGATCGCGGGCAACCTCCCGACCGCGCCGGCGCTCATGGGCAACGTCGTGATCTGGAAGCCGGCGCACTCCCAGCAGCTCGCGGCGCACTACCTGATGGAGCTGCTCACCGAGGCCGGTCTGCCGCCGGGCGTCATCACGATGGTCACCGGCCACGGCGTCGAGACGAGCGACGTCGTGCTCTCCGACCCCGACCTCGCAGGCATCCACTTCACCGGATCGACCCGCGTCTTCCAGCAGCTGTGGCGGACCGTCGGCGAGAACATCGCGTCGTACCGCTCCTACCCGCGCATCGTCGGCGAGACCGGCGGCAAGGACTTCGTCGTGGCGCACCCGAGCGCCGACCCCGACGTCCTGCGCACGGCGCTCGTCCGCGGCTCGTTCGAGTACCAGGGGCAGAAGTGCTCCGCGGCGTCGCGCGCCTACGTCCCGCGCTCGATCTGGAAGACGCTGCGCGACGACCTCGCCGCCACCGTCGAGGGCCTGTCGATGGGTCCGACGACCGACTTCAGCAACTTCATGGCCGCCGTCATCGACGACCGCGCGTTCGCCCGCGTCACCGGCGCGATCGACCGCGCGAAGGCAGACCCCGACGCCACGATCATCGCCGGCGGCACCTACGACGACAGCGAGGGCTGGTTCATCCGGCCGACCGTCGTCGAGCACACCGACCCCACCGCGGAGTTCTTCCGCGACGAGTACTTCGGGCCGCTCCTCGGCGTCCACGTCTACGACGACGACAAGTACGACGAGATGCTCACGCAGATGGAGTCGGTGTCGCCGTACGCGCTCACCGGCGCGATCATCGCGCAGGACCGCGCCGCGGTCGCCCACGCCACCGAGGCGCTGCGCTTCGCGGCCGGCAACTTCTACATCAACGACAAGCCGACCGGGGCGGTCGTCGGCCAGCAGCCCTTCGGCGGTGCGCGCGCCTCGGGCACCAACGACAAGGCAGGTGCGCCGCAGAACCTGCTGCGCTGGACCTCCACCCGCTCGCTGAAGGAGACGCTGGTCCCGCCGAAGGACCACACCTACCCGCACATGGGGTGACGACGGTGGCCGCGCCCGCCGTGCCGTGGTGGGCGCGGGTCTCCTCGCTCCTCGCCCCCGTCCTGCTCATCGGCGGCTGGTCCGTCGCCGCCCCGCTGCAGGTCGGCGGGTTCGACCCGGTCCGACAGACGATCAGCGCGCTGGCGGCGCTCGGTGCCGACGACCGATGGGTGATGACGGTCGCGATCGCCGGCACCGGCCTCTGCCACGTCGTCACCGCCCTCGGCCTGCGCCCCGCAGCGACCGCGGGCCGCGCCGTTCTCGCGGTCGGCGGCGCGGCGACCCTCGTGGTCGCGGCCGTCCCGCTGCCCTCGCCGGCGGGAGGGTCCGTCGGCCACGGGCTGGCGGCACTCGTCGCGTTCGTCTCGCTCAGCGCGTGGCCGCTGCTCGCCTGGCGCCGTGGCACCTCCGTGCCGTGGGGGCTGCGCCCGGCGGTCTCGGTCGCCGCCGGTGTCGTCCTCGTCGCGCTGATCGCCGCGTTCGGCCTCGCGCTGCGTGCGGAGTCC
>JBGAJT010000232.1:0-5586 GCA_044224785.1 Candidatus Nanopelagicales bacterium
GGCCGAGTACCGCATGCTCGCGGAGAACGCGGCCGACATCGTCTTCCGGCCCGACCCGACAACCGCTTCGTCTGGCTGTCGCCGTCGGTCGAGGCCGTCCTCGGCAGACGTCCCGAGGACCTCCTCGGACGCGACGCCGACGAGCTCCTCCACCCCGACGACGCCGCCCCGCGCGCCCGCGCGATCGGTGCCTCGGTCGACGGGCGCACGTCGTACGAGGCCCGCTACCTGCACGCCGACGGCACCTACCGCTGGCTGGCGATCAGCGGCCACCCGGTGCTCGACGCGGACGGCCAGGAGATCGGGCGGATCGGCAACGCGCGCGAGATCGGCAGCGAGGTCGAGGAGCGCGAGGGGCGCGCCCAGAGCGAGGCGATGTACCGACTGCTCGCCGAGAACTCGGTCGACATCGTGACCCAGACCGATCTCGAGGGGATCGTGCAGTGGGTGTCACCCTCCGTGACGGCCGTCCTCGGCAGGGACGCCGAGGACCTGATCGGTCACCCCATCACCGAGCTCATCCACCCCGACGACGTGACCCCGCGGGAACGCAGCCGCCAACGGGTGTACGCCGGCGGTCTCGCCGCCCACCTCGCCCGGTACCGGCACCAGGACGGCACCTGGGTCTGGCTCGCGGCGCGAGGTGCCCCGCTGCTCGACACCGACGGCGCCGTCATCGGGGTGGTCGGGAGCGCGAGGGACGCCACCGCCGAGGTGGAGGCGCACGCCTCGCTCGAGCGCAGCGAGGCGATGTTCCGCCTGCTGGCCGAGAACTCGGCCGACATCGTCCTCCGCTCGAGCACCTCGGGGGTGGTCGAGTGGGCATCGCCGTCGGTGCGCACCACGCTGGGCTACCAGCCCGACGAGCTGGTCGGTGCGGACTTCGCAGACCTGATCCACCCCGAGGACCGGGCTCAGCGCGACGCGGCCCGCGCGCAGGCCGCCGGCGGGGGATCAGGCGTGTTCCTGTCCCGCTACCGGCACCAGGACGGCCATTGGGTCTGGCTCTCGGTGACCGTGGCGCCGATGCTGGGCGACGACGGGGCGATCGTCGGCGTGGTCGGCAGCGGGCGCGACGCGACGATCGAGGTGCAGGCTCGCCAGGCGCTGGTCCGCAGCGAGTCGATGTTCCGGCTGTTGGCCGAGAACTCGGCGGACATCGTCTTCCGCGCCGACCCGACGATGCTCATCGACTGGGTCTCCCCGTCGGTGATGGCCTCGATCGGCTGGGCACCGGAGGACTTCGTCGGGCACCGGATCACCGAGTGGGTCCATCCCGACGACCTCGGCGTCCTGATGGGCGGGCACGGGGCCGGCGAGGGATCGCGTCCGGCGTCCTACGAGGCGAGGTTCCGACGGGGCGACGGCGGCTACCAGTGGTTCAGCGTGGCCGTGCGCTCCGTGCACGACGCCGACGGTGCGGTCGTCGCGCGGGTGGGCAGCGCCCGCGACATCTCCGAGGCCGTCGCGGCGCGCGAGGCGCTCGAGGCGTCGGAGGAGATGTTCCGCACGGTCATGGACTCCTCGACCGTGGGGATGGCCGTGGTCGGCCTCGACGGGCGCTTCCGCGCCGTGAACCCGGCGCTGTGCCGCCTCGTCGACCGCGACGAGCAGTGGTTCGCCACGCACCTGGCGAGCGAGCTCGCGCCGGAGGAGAGCCGCGAGCGTGCCGAGGGCGACGGCACCGAGCACTTCCGCGACGGGACGCGTGCGCACCTGGACTCGGTGCGGCTCCAGCGCGCCGACGGCACCGAGCTGTGGGCCCGTCGCACCGTCGTGATGGTGCGCGACACCGCGGGCGAGCCGGCCTACTTCGTGACGCAGCTGCAGGACATCACCGCCGAGCTCGAGCTCGAGTACACGACGTTCCACGACTCGCTCACCGGGCTGCGCAACCGGAAGTGGATCGTCGACATCCTCGACGAGGAGCTGCGCGTCGCCCGGCGGTCGGGCAGCGACGTCGGCGTCCTGTTCATCGACCTCGACAACTTCAAGGTGGTCAACGACTCCCTCGGCCACGTCGCCGGCGACGAGGTGCTGGCGACGGTCGCGCGCCGGCTCACGGCGTCGATGCGTCCCGGCGACCACGTCGGCCGGTTCGGGGGTGACGAGTTCGTCGTCGTGATCCCCGAGATCGACGAGGTCCCCGACCTCGAGCGCATCTGCCAGCGCGTGCTCAGCGAGATCACGCCGCAGATCGACCTCGAGGGCCACCGCATCTCGCCGACGGCGTCCATCGGCGTCGCCATCTCCACCGTCGACTCGTCGGCGCAGAGCCTGCTCCGCGACGCCGACTCCGCGCTCTACCGGGCCAAGTCCGCCGGCAAGCAGCGCTGGCACTACGCCGACGAGGCGATGCACGCGCAGGCCGTCGCGCGCCTCACCACCGAGGACGAGCTGCGCCGTGCCATCGACGAGCACCAGCTCGTCATGCACTACCAGCCGATCGTGCGCCTCGACGACCGTGCCGTGGTCGGCCACGAGGCGCTCGTGCGCTGGCAGCACCCCGTGCGCGGCCTGGTGCCGCCGCTGGACTTCCTGCCGGTCGCCGAGGACTCCGGGCTCATCGTGGAGATCGGCGACGAGGTCGCCCGGCTCGTCGGCGAGATGCTCGTGGCCCGACCGGACCTGACCAACGTGAGCATCAACCTGTCGCCGCTGCAGCTCGCGCGCCCGTGGTGGCGCGAGAAGCTGCTCTCCCAGCTCACGGACCTCGGCGTCGAGCCGTCGCGCGTGAGCGTCGAGGTCACCGAGACGGCGGTCCTCGACAACCTCGACGACGTGGCCGTCGAGCTAGCGTCGCTGCGCGCTCTCGGCGTCGGCGTCCACCTCGACGACTTCGGCACCGGCTACTCGTCGATCGCGCTGCTGCGCGACCTGCCCATCACCGGCCTCAAGCTCGACATGTCGTTCACCCGGCGGCTCACAGGCGACGGCGGCACGACCGAGGTGCTCGCCGAGGGGCTCGCGAAGCTCGCGCACGGCCTGGGGATGCTGGGCATCGCCGAGGGCGTGGAGACCGAGGAGCAGGCCGCGCTGCTGCTGGCCATGGGCTGGACCCACGGCCAGGGCTGGCTGTTCGGGCGCCCCGCGCCCGAGCCGGCCTAGCGCGTCCTCCGCTCCCAGCCCCCGACTACGCCGACTCCTGCGCCGCCAGCAGCGCGGCGAGACGCGCCACGAGGTCGTAGGGGATCTCCTGCGACAGCGGCAGCTTCAGGGTGCTCTGGCCGCTGCGGTAGGGCGCGACCTCGACCTCGAGCACGTCGTCGACCTCGGGCACCGGGTAGAGGCTCACGTGCTTGGCCCAGCCGGCGACGTGGACGAAGGATCGTCCGTCGCGGGTGAAGGTGGGCATGTCGTAGGAGATCGTCTCCCCGGCGTCGGGGACGGCCTCGTGGATGCGTCGGCGGATCTCCGCGACCACCGGTGCGGTGGCGGTCGGCAGCGCTGCGACGTAGGCGTCGATGTCGGGGTACGTCGGCATCAGGGTCTCCTCACTGGGCGGCGTCGAGCAGGGGCTGGAGCTCGTGCTGGACGACACTGTCGATGTCGCCGATCTGGGCCAGCTGCACGAGCACGCCGGCGTTGTCGCGCGGGTGGACGAACACCTCCGACCAGATGCCGTCCGGGTCGACGACGTGGCCGAAGGTCGTGATGCCGCGCTCGTGCAGCACGCGGACCGCGGCGTCGAGGTCGTCGACCGCGAACGTCAGGTGGTGCACCCCGCCACGACCGCCGGTCGAGTCGAAGAAGCGGTCGAAGAACGTCGACCCCGGGGTGGGGGCCATCAGCTCCACCCGGCCGTCGCCGAGCTCGAACGTCACGACGACCGCGCCGATGGGCAGCACCTCGCCGTGGGAGAAGCGGCCGCCGAGCACGTCGCGGTAGAACGCGACGAGGTCCGCGAGCGAGGGCCCGGCCACGGCCGTGTGGTCGAAGCGGGCACCGAGCCCGGCGAGGTCGAGGGTCACGGGTCCTCCGGTCAGCGCACGATCAGGTGGCGGTCGGGATCGCGGGGCGGGCGCTCCGCAGCAGGCGCGGCGGCGTGGCCGATCGCGACCCCGCCCAGAGGCTGCCACGTCGCGGGCAGGTCCAGGACGTCCACGACGACGTCGGGGCAGAAGACGGTCGAGGAGATCCAGGCCGACCCGAGCCCCTCGGCGGCGAGCGCCACGAGCAGGTTCTCGACCGCCGCGCCGCCGGCGACGAGGAACAGGTCGCGCTCGAACCCGCGCCGGCGCTCGTCGGGGTAGTGGTGGGCCGCGCCGTCGAGCTCGAGGAAGGGCAGCACGACCGCCGGCGCCTCGCGGAGCACGCGTCCGCGGCGCAGCCGCCGGGCGACCGAGTCGTCGTCGTAGGCGTCGAGGGCGCGCAGGTCGTCCTCCCACCGCTGCGCCATCGCGTCGAGCAGCCGCGTGCGCACGCCGGGGTCGGAGAGCAGCACGAAGCGCCACGGCTCGGTGTGGTGCGGGCTCGGGGCGGTGAGCGCGGCGGCCACCGCGCGGCGCACGGCCTCGGGGTCGACCGGCTCGTCGGTGAAGGTGCGCACCGTGCGGCGGGCGAGCACGGCGTCGCGCCGTCCCGCGGCGAGCGCCTCCGCCGTCCCGAGCCGGAACAGGTCCTCGTCGGGGCGTCGGACCAGCGCCCGCGCACCGGGGCCGTCGTCGTCGACGACATGCGCGCCGACCCCTCGCACGACTGCCGCGGCCACCCCGGATGCCTTGCCGCTCACCAGGTCTGCGGCCGCCGCCACCTCGTCGGCGATCGCGGTGACGGTCATCTCGAGCACGTTGCCGTGGCTGTCGGTGCGGCCACGGTGGTCGTCGAGCACGGCGAGGCCGGCGGCACCGATCGCGACGTCGGTGAGGCCCTCGCGCCACGGTCGGCCGAAGGTGTCGGACAGGACGACCGCGGGTCGCGCACCGAGCCGGTCGGCCAGCCCGGCACGCAGCGACCGCGCGCTGGCATCGGGGTCGACCGGCAGCAGCACCACGGTGCCCCGGGGTGTGTTGGACGCGTCGACGCCGGCGGCAGCCATCACGAAGCCGTGCGACGTCTCGACGATCCGGGTCGTGCCTCGCGGCGTGCGGCGGGTCGCGACGACCCGCACGGTCTCGTCGGTGATCGCCTGCTCGCGGTCGTCGGCCTCGACCGTGCGGCCCTCGGCCTTGCTCACGACCTTGCTCGTCACGACGACGACGTCGTCGTCGCGGACGCCCTCGGACCCGTCGGGCCAGACCAGCCCCGCGAGCAGCGGGGCGAGCAGCGCGACGAGGTCGTCGCCGGCCGCGACCTCGGGCAGCCCGGCGACGCCGAGCACCTGCAGGTCGCTCACCGGCGGACGGCCGCGGCGAGGTCGAGCGCCGCGGCCGCGATGGCGGCGGTGGCGTCGAGGTCGGTCATGAGCAGCGGCACGGCGCGGGTCGCGATGCCCAGCGCCTCGAGCGGGGCCACGGCGGCGGAGTCGGTGCCGTCGTGGACCAGCCAGCCGTCGATCAGGCCGGCGCCCGGCTCGCCGATCACGGGCCGGCGCGCGCCGTAGTGCCGGGCCACCGCCTCCGCCGTCGTCTCGACGCCGATCGCCGT
>JBGAJT010000233.1:0-5549 GCA_044224785.1 Candidatus Nanopelagicales bacterium
GCCGCCGAGAGCTCCGCCTGACGGCGCGAGGCCCGACGACCGAGGGCGCCGAGAGGAAGCCAGGCCGTCACCAGCGCGAACGCCAGCCCGACCGCCGAGGAGCCGGAGACGACGAGCATGAGCGCGCCGCCTGCCGCACCCGCGCCGAGGCAGGTCACGACGACGCGCACGACGGAGAGGTCGCGCAGCCCAGCGGCGTCGAGCCGTCGGCGCAGCGGACCCGGGCCGCGGGAGACCGTCACCGTCGCGAGGGACGGCGAGGTCCGCGACTGCAGGACCAGCAGGAGGCCGAGGCCTGCGAGCAGGCCGACGAGGGCGCCCATCACGCGGCCCCGAGGACGTCGCGCAGGTCGATGCCGTGCGCCTCGTAGCGCTCGCGATGCGGCGGAAAGCCCTGCGCGCGCACGAGATCCCCGCCGCGGGTGGTGAAGACGTCGGTAGTCTCGACGACGCCGTCCTCGATCCGCCCCGACAGCGCCACGATCTCGCGGACCCGACGTCGACCGTCCGGCCCGGTGCTCGCGTGCACGACGAGGTCCACCGCGCTCGCGACCGTGGGCACGATGTAGGACGCGGTCACGTTCTCGCCCGCCAGCATCGGCAGCACGCAGAGCTTGGTGACCGCATCGCGTGCCGAGTTCGCGTGCACCGAGGTCATCCCCGGCATCCCGGAGTTCAGCGCGACGAGGAGGTCCAAGGCCTCCGCCTGGCGCACCTCTCCGACCACGAGCCGGTGCGGGCGCATCCGCAGCGCCTCGACGACCAGGCGCCGCAACGTGATCTCTCCGGTGCCCTCGAGGCCGACCTGCCGCGTCTGCATCGCGACCCAGTCCGGCCGGTCGAGCCGCACCTCGAAGACCTCCTCGCACGTCACCACGCGCTCGTTCGCCGGAACGGCGTTGAGCAGGCACGACAGCAGGGTCGTCTTGCCGGCCTGAGTCCCTCCGGCCACGACGATGTTGAGTCCCGCCACCACGCTGGCCTCGAGGAAGCGCGCGGCGGCGGTGGTGAGCGTGCCGATCGCGACGAGGTCGTCCAGACGCGTCGCTGGCAGGACGTGGCGGCGGACGTTCACGGCCCAGTGCCGACGGGTGACGTCGGGGATCACCACGTGCAGCCGCGATCCGTCGGGCAGCAGCGCGTCGACGAACGGCTGGCTGACGTCGACCCGACGCCCGCTGCTGCGCAGCATGCGCTCGACGACCTGGCGCACCTCGACCTCGTCGAGGACCACGGTGGTCAGCTCCGAGCGCCCGCGTCGCGCGCAGAACACGCGCGACGGCTCGTTCCACCACACCTCCTCGACGTCGGGATCGTCGAAGAGCCGCTGCAGCGGGCCGTAACCGCCGACCGCGGCCTGCAGCACGTCGGCCCAGGCGCTCACGTCGGCGTACGCCGAGCCCTCGCCCGCCACGGGGCCGTCGAGGTCGTCGAGCACGTCGAGGATCGCCGCACGCACCCCGCGCGGGTCGGCCAGCGGATCCGTCCCGCGATCGCGCACGAGCGCCCGCACACGGGCGACGACGTGGTCGTCGGCTGGCAGCGTCATGGCACGCCTCGGCAGGGACAGGGGCTCGCGCCCAGGTGGTGGATCCCGCGGCGTCCCTGCAGCACGGGGGTGATGACCGGAGCCTAGGCACGCATGCCTGTGGAGCGGCAGTCCCGATCCCCGTCTGTGGATGAAGGCCTGAGCCCCCGTTGAGTCCAGCAGACCCATGTGGGTGACGGCCGTCCGCGAACGCGACCGCGGCGGCTACGGACCGTCGGTGCACCCAGCGGTCGCTGCCGAGCTCTGCGGCACCGACCTGGTGCGCGCCGTCGACGTACGACCTAGGGCGTGCGGCCGCTCACCGTGAGCAGGGCCTGGAGCACCGCGCGGGTCGCGGCGTCGTTGTCCCCCCGCCGCCAGGCGACGCGCAGCGGTACGTCGATGTCGCCGCCGTCGAGCGAGGAGGTGTCGACGGCGACGAACCGCACGCCGAGCCGCGTCCCGGCGCCCGCCACCGAGGCGAACGTCAGGTGGCAGCCCACCTCGGCAGCCACGATCGCGAGCGCCGTCGCCGTGTCCGGTGCCTCCTGCACGACGTCGGGCACGAACCCCTCCGCCTGCGCGAGCCGACGGAGCCGGTCGTGCAGCACGCCGTCGTCGCTCGGCGACAGCACGACGAAGCCGGTCGACGCGACCTCGGCGACCTTCGCGCTCGCGCGGTCGGCCAGCGGGTGCCGCTCCGACACCGCCAGCACCAAGGAGTCCTCGACCACGGCCGTGGCCCGGATCGGTCCGGGGATCGCGTCCCATCGGCCCAGCGCGATGTCGGCGTCGCCGCCCATCAGCTTCTTCATCCCCTGCTGGGCGTGGTTCTGGCTGGAGAGATCGAGGTGCACACCGGGGAACTCCTCGCGGACCACGCGAGCCAGCTGCGCGACCAGCGCATGCGTGGACAGCCCGGCGAACGCGACGCGCACGTCGCCGTACACGCTGCCGTCCTCCCCGCGCACCGCCAGCTCGGCCCGCCGCAGCGCCTCGATGACGGCGGCGGCCGGCTCCACGAAGGCGCGACCGCTGGCGGTCAGCTGCACGGACCGCGTGCTGCGGCGGAACAGCGGTGTCTTCAGCTCGCGCTCGAGCTGCTGGATCGTGCGGCTGAGCGCCGGCTGGGCGATGTGCAGCTTCTGCGCGGCGCGACCGAAGTGCAGCTCCTCGGCGACCGCCAGGAATCCGCGGATCTGATGGATCTCCACCGGGCGCAGACCCCCTTCCGCGATTGATGGCCGAGTGACATGGAAACACAGCGGATTAGATATTGGCCAGCATCAACTGCGGCGACCGAGAATGCCTGCATGTACCAGGGCAATCCCGATCTGGGCGCCTCCGAGTTCGCCGACGTGCTCGCGCTCGTCACCGAGTTCGTGCAGGCGGAGGTGCTCCCCCGGGAGCAGGAGATCATGGCCGACGACCGGGTGCCCGACACCCTGCTCGTCCAGGCCGCCCGGCTGGGTCTCTTCGGCTACGCGATCCCGCAGCGCTGGGGAGGTCTCGGGCTCGACCTGGTGCAGGACGTCGAGCTGGCGATGGTGCTCGGGTACACGTCCCTGGCCTTCCGTTCGGCCTTCGGCACCAACAACGGGATCGCCGGCCAGGTCCTCGTGGGCTTCGGCACCAGCCAGCAGCGCGACGACTGGCTCCCCCGGCTCGCCAGCGGCGAGGTCGTCGCGTCGTTCGCACTCACCGAGCCCGGCGCCGGTTCGAGCCCCGACGCGATCCGGACGACCGCCACGGCGAGCGGCGACGGCTGGGTGCTGGAGGGCACCAAGCGGTTCATCACCAACGCTCCGCAGGCCGGACTGTTCGTGGTGTTCGCACGCGCGCGGCGCGAGGGCTCCTCCGAGGCTCCGATCGGCGTGTTCCTGGTGCCGCGCTCGGCGCCGGGGGTCCGGGTCGGGCCGCCGGACGCGACCATGGGCCAGGAGGGCAGCCACACCGCCGAGGTCTCGTTCACGTCGGTCGAGCTCGGACCGGAGTCGCTCGTCGGAGCCGACGTATCGGTCGGCTACCGCGCGGCGATGACCTCGCTGGCCCGCGGCCGGATCCACGTCGCAGCGCTGGCGGTCGGCGCCGCTCGTCGAGCGCTCGACGAGTCCGTCGCCCACGCGTCCGTCGCGACGCAGGCCGACGTGCTGATCGGGCAGCACCAGCTGGTGCAGGCCATGCTCGCCGACCTCTTCGTCGGCGTCATGGCGGGCGAGGCGATGGTGCGCGCGGCCGCGATCTCCTACGCGACGGGGGCGGATCGCCGGATCGCGCCGTCGGCGGCGAAGCTGTTCTGCACGGAGATGGCAGGTCGAGCCGCTGACCTCGCCGTGCAGGTGCACGGCGGCACGGGGTACATGCGCGGCACCGTCGTCGAGCGCCTCTACCGCGACGTGCGGCTGATGCGTCTCTACGAGGGCACCAGCGAGATCCAGCGGCTCATCGTCGGCGGCGGACTGGTGCAGGCGGCGACCCGGGCGGCGCGATGACCTCCCTCCCGCTCGACGGGATCACCGTCGTCGCGATGGAGCAGGCCGTCGCCATGCCGCTGGCGACGCGCCACCTCGTCGACCTCGGCGCCCGGGTCATCAAGATCGAGCACCCGTCCCGCGGCGACCTGGCACGCGGCTACGACGACGTCGTCCTGGGCACGGGCGCGCACTTCGTCTGGCTCAACCGCGGGAAGGAGTCGCTCGCCATCGACGTCGCCTCGCCGACGGGCCGGCGGGTGGTGCGTACCCTGGTGAGCCGGGCGGACGTGTTCGTCCAGAACCTCGGGCCGGGTGCGGCGCGGCGCCTGGGGTTCGACGCGCGCACCTTGCGGGCGGCCGACCCGCGACTGGTCGTGGTGGACCTCAGCGGCTACGGCCAGGGGGGGCCGGACGAGGAGCGCAAGGCGTACGACCTGGTCGTCCAGGCGGAGTCCGGTCTCATCTCCCTCACCGGGACGCCGGAGGAGCCGGTGAAGGCGGGCATCCCCGTCGCGGACATCGCGTCCGGCATGTACTGCGCGCAGGCCGTCCTCGCGGCGCTCCTGCGTCAGGCTCGGCTGGGGACCGGGGCCGCGATCGAGGTGACCATGCTGGAGGCCACGCTCGAATGGATGGGCCACGCCGTCCACACCCAGCTGGCGACGGGGCAGGCGCCGCCCCGGATGGTCGTCGGGCACGGCTCGATCTGCCCCTACGGCACCTACCCCACCAGCGACGGCAAGGAGCTGCTCATCGGCGTGCAGAGCGACGCCGGCTGGCGCACGCTGGCGCGCGACGTCCTCGAGGATCCCGAGCTCGCCGACGACCCCCGGCTGGCGACGAACCAGCTGCGGGTGGAGCATCGCGCGCTCTGCGACGCGTCGGTCGCGGCACGCACCGTCCGCTGGAACCTCGCCGAGCTCGACGCGCGACTCCGACTCGCACGCGTCCCCGCGGCCCGGATCAGCACGCTGGAGGAGTCGCTCGCGCATCCCCAGCTCGCCGCGCGCGCTCGTTGGCGCGACATCGCGACCGAGAACGGCGTGGTGCCCGCGCTGCTCCCTCCGATCACGTTCGACGACGTCGACGCCGCCATGGGACCGGTGCCCGCGCTCGGGTCGCACACGGCGTCGCTGCTGCGCGAGGCCGGGCTCGATCAGGACGAGGTCCGCGCCGCGATCGCACGGGGCGACGCCGTGCAGGCACCCCCCGCCGGGCGACCGATCGAGGCTGGACACCCTGCCTGACCGCGCACGAGGCGGCAGGGCCGACGCCACGGTCCTCGAGCTGCCGACCGCCTGATCTCCCGAGCCTGACGAGGAGTCGCTGTGGAGCTGACATCGAGCACGATCCTGATCACGGGTGGCGGCTCCGGCCTGGGGCTCGCCACCGCACGGAGGCTCGTCGCGGCCGGCGCCCGCGTCTGCATCGCCGACCTCGCACCACCGTCAGGGGACGGCGAGGCGCTCGACCGCACGACCCACGTCGGCGAGGCTGACAAAAACCACCACCCCCGCGTCACCCCCCCCCGCGCCCGGGCGGGGGGC
>JBGAJT010000234.1:0-5536 GCA_044224785.1 Candidatus Nanopelagicales bacterium
AGCCCCCCACCAAGGAGTCCGCGCAAACCCTGCTGGAGAACCTGTTCTTCAAGGAGAAGCGTTACGACCTGGCCCGCGTCGGCCGCTACAAGGTCAACAAGAAGCTGGGCCTCAACGTCTCCGGCAAGATCATGACCCCGCCGGGCAGCGTGGACGTCTCGACAGAGATCATCAAGCTGCGCCGCGCCGACCCCGACTGATCAGCTGCTGGAGGGCGGCGCCGACTCCTGCGTCGCGCCGTCCGCCGCCGAGCCGAGGCGCGTCGCCGCGTCCTGGGGTCCGACGGCCTCGGTGCCTGGATAGACGGGGACCTCGTCGAAGGTCACCTTCTTGAGCTGGTTGTTCATGCTCTTCCAGAGGAAGAACACGGCGATCGACAGGAACAGCAGGCCGGCGAAGCCCCACCAGCCCGCGGTGACGGTGTCGGGGTCCGGCGTACCGGGCGCGGGCGACGGGGACTTCGACGACGCGACGAGCAGCAGCTCGGTGAGCGGGTTCACGGTGTCCTCGATGCTCAGGGTGCGACCGGGCGCAGCCCGGCGAACAGGTCGTCCTCGTACTCGCCGTCGCGGACGTCGGGCACGAGCGAGATCGCGAGCTGGAAGTCCTCGGTGGGCCACACCTCGGCCTGGATGTCGGGCGTGAGGTGGAACCAGCGGCCATCGGGGTCGATCTGCGTCGCGTGCGCGAGCAGCGCCTGGTCGCGCGTCGCGAAGAAGTCGGCGCACGGCACGCGCGTGGTCAGCCGCTCCTCGTCCTCGGGCTTGTCGACCCAGCCCTCGAGCCACTCGCCGAACGGCGACTCGAAGCCGTGCGCGAGGCAGGCCTCGTGCAGCGCCACGATGCGCTTCTTGTGGAACGTCAGGTGGTAGTAGAGCTTGCTCGGCTGCCAGGGCTCGCCGGTGCCGGGGAACTGCTCGGGGTCGCCCGCGGCGAGGAACGCGCGCATCGAGATCTCGTGCGTGCGGATGTGGTCCGGGTGCGGGTAGCCGCCGTTCTCGTCGTACGTCGTGATGACGTGCGGACGGAAGTCGCGCACCAGGCGCACCAGCGGGGCGGACGCCTCGTCGAGCGGCACCAGCGCGAAGCAGCCGTCGGGCAGCGGCGGGGTGGTGCCGTCCTCGTCGGGCTCGGGCAGCCCGGAGTCGATGAAGCCGAGCCACGCGTGCTTGACGCCGAGGATCCGTGCCGCCTCGGCCATCTCGCGGCGGCGCACCTCGGTCATGTTGCGCAGCACCTCCTCCACGCCCGCGAGCCGCGGGTTGAGGATGTCGCCGCGGGCGCCGTCGGTGCAGGTGACGACGAGGATCTCGACGCCCTCGCTCACGTAGCGCGCAGCCGACGCCGCACCCTTGCTCGACTCGTCGTCGGGATGGGCGTGGACGGCCATGAGGCGCAACGGCTCACCGGGTGCCGGCAGGTTCGGCGGCGTCGACGGGGTCACGGTCTGCTCCTGTCGGGGTGTGCGGGACACTGAAGTCTCCCAGACCCCGCCGGGGGCGCGAGCCCCGGCCGACCGACGAGGCGACGTGACCGACCTGAGCACCACGATGGCCGCGCGGTACGGCACCGACCGGCCGCGCACGGGCGCGATCGCGCTGGCGGTCGTGGTGGTCGCCGTGTTCGTCGCGATCGTCGGCTACGTGACGTGGCGGCTGGCCGCTCCCGCCGTGCAGGCCAACGTGATCCGCTTCACCGACGTGTCCGACACGAAGGCCGAGGTCACCTTCGAGGTGCACCGCACCGGTGCGAGCGCGACCACGTGCGTCATCCGCGCGCAGGGCATCGACCACGCCGACGTCGGCTACGCGACCGTCACGATCACCCCGGGCCGCGACTACGTGCAGCCGACGTACCCGCTCGCGACGTCGTCGCGGGCCACCACCGTCGAGGTGCTCGGCTGCTCCGACGACGGCCCGCCGCGCGTCGACCCTCCGCAGTTCGTGCCGGGCACGGTCAACCCGCCGCAGGTCCCGACGATCGACGGCTCCTGACGGCGCTGCCGGGACCGCTCCGGCGGGCGCCCCGTTAGGCTTGATCCCCCGGTACGCCGCAGGCGGCCCACCGGACCTCCCGGCCCCGACCCCGACACGAAGGCAGCACCGTGACCAGCACCCCTGAGATCTGGCTGACGCAGGAGGCCTACGACCGGCTCCAGGACGAGCTGGCCGACCGGTCCGGGCCGCGCCGCGACCTCATCGTGAAGCGCATCGAGGCCGCGCGCGAGGAGGGCGACCTCAAG
This sequence comes from Candidatus Nanopelagicales bacterium, assembly GCA_044224785.1. Taxonomy (GTDB): domain Bacteria; phylum Actinomycetota; class Actinomycetes; order S36-B12; family CAIYMF01; genus Longivirga. Next base: position 2,243 of record JBGAJT010000234.1, read on the forward strand.
GAGAACGGCGGCTACCACGCCGCCAAGGAGGAGCAGGGCAAGAACGAGGCGCGGGTGAAGGTGCTGCGCCACATGCTCGAGAACGCCAAGATCGGCGCGCCGACGGCCGCGGAGGGCGAGGTCGCCCAGGGCCAGGTCGTCACCGTGCGCCTCGTCGAGTTCGACGAGGAGGAGACCTTCCTGCTCGGCTCGCGCGAGGAGGCGGCGACCGCCTCGATCAGCGTCTACTCCCCCACGTCGCCGCTGGGTGCCGCGGTGCTCGGCGCGACGGTCGGCGACTCCGTCTCCTACCAGACGCCCGCGGGCAAGACCTTCAACGTCGAGATCCTCAAGGCCGAGCCCTACACCGGCTGATCGCACGCACGACGAGGGCCCCCACCGGATCCGGTGGGGGCCCTCGTCGTTCCCAGGAGGCGGGATCGTGGGGTCGGTCAGCCGGTGGTGCGGCGGTACTTCCGCACTGCAAGCACAGAGAAGACGGCGATGACGAGGACGCAGCTGATGAGCGTGTAGGCCTCGGGGTGCTGCAGCGACCAGGGCGCACCGGGCAGGTCCTGCTGGATGCCGGTGGGGTTGCCGAACAGCTCGCGGCAGGCGAGCACGAGGGTCGACACGGGGTTCCACTCGGCGATCGTCTTCACCACCGCGGGCATGCCTGCCAGCGGCACGAACGCGTTGGACAGGAACGTCAGCGGGAACAGCCAGATCAGGCCGGCGGTGCTGGCGGTCTGCGGGTTGGGCATGTGCAGCCCGACCCACGCGCCGACCCACGCGACGGTGTAGGCGAAGAGCAGGAGCAGCAGGTAGGCGAGCACCGCGCTCGGGATCCCGCCCGAGATGCGCCAGCCCACGACGTAGCCGGTGATCGACAGAACCACGAGGACGCCGATCTGCTGGATCGCGTCGGCGGCGGTGCGGCCGAAGAGCACGGCCGACGCGTTCATCGGCAGCGACCGGAACCGGTCGACGATGCCCTTGTGCAGGTCGTCGGCGAGGCCGACGGTCGATGCCGCGGCGGCGAACGCCACGGTCTGCCCGAAGATGCCGGGGATGAGGTACTGCCGGTAGGCGTCGGAGGCGTCCTGCCCGGGGATCGGGATCGCGCCGCCGAAGACGTAGGCGAACATGAGCACGAAGATCACCGGCTGGATGAGCGAGAAGAAGATGCTCTCCGGCACGCGCACCGACTGGATCAGGTTGCGGCGTACGACGACGAAGCCGTCGTGCAGCAGCCACGCGAAGGCCGAGCGCTTGAGCGGGGTGGGCGCGAGGCCCGTGGCGACCGAGGCCATGTCAGCTCTCCTTCCGGCCGCGGGAGCGACCTCGTCGTCCGGTGTCGGGCGCGGGCTGGTCCTCCTCGGCCGCGTGTCCGGTGAGGGTGAGGAACACGTCGTCGAGGGTGGGGCGGCGCAGGGCGAGGTCGTCGACCTTCACGCCCTGCGCGTCGAGCGCGCGCACGGCGTCGACGAGCACCGTCGACCCGCCGGACACGGGAGCGACCAGACGGCGGGTGTGCTCGTCGACCGTGGCGTCGCCGTCGCTCACCGCGCGCAGGGCTGCGACGGCGTCGTCGAGCGACGACCCGGGCTGCACCACGATCTCGAGCCGGTCGCCGCCCACCTGCGTCTTGAGCTCGTCGCTCGTGCCCTCGGCGATGATGCGGCCGCGGTCGATGACGACGATCTGCTCGGCGAGCTGGTCGGCCTCCTCGAGGTACTGCGTGGTGAGGAGCACGGTGGTGCCGTCGGCGACGAGGTCGGAGATGACCTCCCACATCTGCAGGCGCGACCGCGGGTCGAGGCCGGTGGTGGGCTCGTCGAGGAACAGGATCTTCGGCGACCCGACGAGCGACGCCGAGAGGTCGAGGCGGCGTCGCATGCCGCCGGAGTAGGTCTTCACCGGGCGGTCGGCGGCGTCGGTGAGGTCGAAGCGCTCGAGCAGCTCGGCCGCCCGCTGCTTCACGTACGCCGGCGGCAGGTGGTAGAGCCGCCCGACCATGTCGAGGTTCTCCCGGCCGGTGAGGTACTCGTCGACCGCGGCGTACTGGCCGGTGAGCCCGATCTCGTGGCGGACGGCGTCGGGCTGCGACGCGACGTCGTACCCGGCGACCGTGGCGCGGCCGGCGGTGGCCGTCAGCAGGGTGGCGAGGATGCGCACGGTGGTGGTCTTGCCGGCGCCGTTGGGGCCGAGCAGGCCGTAGACGGTGCCGCAGGGGACGGTGAGGTCGATGCCGTCGACGGCCTTGACGTCGCCGAAGTGCTTGACGAGCCCGTCGGCGACGATCGCGTGGTCTGGAGTCATGCGCAGAGCCTTCCGTGGGGGTGCGACGGGGCGCATCTTCGTTCGTGCTCGATCCGTCGTGCGGGGGGTGCGTGCGGGTACGCCGTGGCTGGACCCTGCCGGTTGACGCAGTGGCAAGGTCCAGCGCGGCGCTCGTTGTTGCGGAGCTGATCGGTGCGGGGCTAGTCGGTGAGCAGGGCCTCGGCCTCGTCGACCGAGAGGCGTCCGGCCGCGAGGTCGGCGAGGACCTTGTCGCGGTCGGCCTTGCGCGCGGTCGCGGAGGGGTCCTCGAGACCGAGCTTGGCGAGCAGGTCGGCGAAGCGCTGACGGGTCGTCGGGTAGGACACCCCGAGGTGCTTCTCGAGCTCGCGCATGTTGCCGCGGCTGACGAGGAAGACGCGCAGCATCTCGGTCTCGTCGTCGGACAGGCCGCAGTAGGAGCACATCCGGAACGCGCCGGAGATGCCGGTGCCGCACTCGGGGCAGCCGCACCCGGTGACGACGAGGTGCGACGAGCAGACCGGGCAGTCGCGCGGCGGCCGGTGCTCCGGTGCTGACGCCGAGGGGAAGGTCGGCGTCATGACGCCACCCCCACGGTCGCCGAGCCGAGACGCACGGCGATGGTGAAGGGATGGGTGCCGGAGCCGGCGACGACGGTCTCGCGGTTGCTCGAGGACTGGGCCTTCTGCTGACCGTCGGGACCGGCGACCTTGACCTCGCCGAGCTCGCACGTCGCGGTCACGGTGACGTCGGACCGACGGGTGAGGCGGACATCGACGCTGCCGAGCTCGCAGGTGAGGTCGCTCGGCGCGGTGACGGTGGCGACGACCGCCAGCGATCCCATCGCCATGCTCCCGTGGAGCGCGCCCTCGTGGTCGCGCACCTTGACCGACGACGCGCTGCCGCCGAGCGTCAGCGACGACCGCAGGCCGCTCACCTCGACAGCGCAGGCGGTGGCCTCGACGGTGACCGGGAGGGCGGGGTTCACGCGCACCGTCACCTTCTCGCCGCGGC
>JBGAJT010000235.1:0-5200 GCA_044224785.1 Candidatus Nanopelagicales bacterium
CACCGGCCCGCAGGATCTGTTCTTCACCTTCCCGGACGTCGCGTCTCTGCATGCCTTGAACAACATGGGAACGTTCGGCGAGGTGACCATCACCGACAGCTCGACCGGCCAGGTGTTCCACTCGACGAACCTCAACGACGACCGCCCCGATGCGACGGGGACCTGCGGGCCGTTCAGCGAGGCTGGCTGCTGGCCGCTGCCGTCCACGCTGAAGTTCCGGAGCGGGCTCCCCGCGGGGGCGTCCGGCACCGTGTCGTTCACCTTCTCCTATCCCGGGAAGAAGAAGTCCGGCCAGGGTCTGCCGTGGAACCCGTACCCCGCTCCGGGGTCCCTGCCTTCGGACAGCCTCACCACGGGGGCTGGACTTCCCTTCCGCGTCGTGGCGACGCAGGTGGGTCAGCAGCCCTGAAGCATCTGTACTGCTGCGCGTGACGTCGAGCGGCAGCGGCTTCCCCGCCGGCCGGTGACGGTCGCGGACCCGTGCTCGACCCCAGAGCCGGCTCCGCACCCGTCGACCGGCGGAGCGCACGGGCGCGACGATCACAACCACGGGCACGGTCGCGACCACGACGGTCACGACGGCCGCGACCGCGGTCATCACGGGGACGGGAGAGAGCGGGAGTGACGGCGTGACGGAGCGGCGGAGCGGCGACGCGCCGGCTCGCTCGCGGACGCGACGCGCCTGGGTGGCGGTCGGCCTGGTGCTGACCGCCGCCCTCGGCGCGCTCGCCCTCCTCGGGCTGCGCGAGCACGCTGTCTACGCCGTCACCACCGGCTCGATGGACCCGACGATCCCGCCGCGCAGCGCGGTCGTCGTCACCAAGGACGTCGAGCCGCGCATCGGCGACGTCATCACCTACGACCACCACGGCGCCCTGGTCACGCACCGCCTCGTCGGCATCAACCCCGACGGCACGCTGCGGACCCAGGGCGACGCGAACGAGAGCCCCGACGCGTGGGGCACGCCGCGCTCCGACGTCGTCGGCGTCGTCACGAGCCACGTCCCGCAGGTCGGGTACTGGCTGGTCTACCTGCGGACGCCGCAGGGCTTCGCGTCGTTCGTGCTCATGCTGCTCCTGCTCGGCCAGGTGTGGTCGTGGGTGCTGCGCGAGGACGGACCGCTGCGGGCCCCGAAGCACGCGCTCGGCGTGGTCGCTGCGGCGGCCGGCCCGCGGCCCGATCCGGGCAGCCCCGGCTTCGGCCGCGGCAGCCAGCTGCGTCCGTGCCTGGTGACCGAGGGCCCCGACCCGGTGCCGGGCAGCGTGCTCGCCTGGCGCCACGAGGCCTCCGGGTGGGAGGCGCTGGTCCGCCACCGCGTCACCGATCCGTCGGGGCAGGGCCGGTCGGTCGAGCGGTGGCTGCCGCGCGCTGTCCTCCAACCGCTCTGACCGCTGCGACAGAGCGGCCCGCACCCGGTCGTGCGAGCGCCGATCCGCCGTCCGCTGCGGCGTTTCCCGGTCGGGCTCGGCGGCGTACGGCGGATACCCTGCGAGCATGAGCGGAGCGACGAGGGTCTTCATCGCGCGCCTCGCCGGCATCGCTGTGTTCGACCCCCGTGGCGACCAGGTCGGCAAGGTGCGCGACGTCGTCGTCGCCATGCGCCAGGGCAGCAACCCTCCTCGCGTCCTCGGGCTCGTCGTCGAGGTGCAGCCGCGCCGCCGGATCTTCTGCCCGATGACCCGTGTCACCAACATCGACGCCGGTGCCGTCGTCACGACCGGGCTGCTCAACATGCGCCGCTTCGAGCAGCGCTCCGGCGAGACCCTCGTGCTCGGCGAGCTCCTCGACAAGCGCGTCGACCTCATCGAGACCGGCGAGAAGGTCACCGTCCAGGACGTCGCGATCCAGCAGGAGCGCACCCGCGACTGGGTCGTGAGCCGCATCTACGTGAAGAAGCCGGGCAGCGGCTTCCGCCGTCGGGGCGAGACCCTCGTCGTCGAGTGGGACGCCGTCACCGGCCTCACCGTCGTCGACCCGCAGCAGGGCGTCGACTCCCTGCTCGCCACCGTCGCCAACCTCCGACCCGCCGACCTCGCCAACGTCCTGCACGAGCTCAACCCCAAGCGCCGCAAGGAGCTCGCCGCGGCGCTGGACGACGACCGGCTGGCCGACGTCCTCGAGGAGCTCCCCGAGGACGACCGGATCGAGATCGTCGCCTCGCTCGACGGCGAGCGCGCGGCCGACGTCCTCGAGGAGATGGACCCCGACGACGCCGCCGACCTGCTGGCCGAGCTGCCCCCAGAGCAGGCCGAGGAGCTGCTGGCCCTCGTCGAGCCCGACGACGCCGAGGACCTGCGCCGCCTGCTCGCCTACGAGGAGTACACCGCCGGCGGCATGATGACGCCGGAGCCGGTGATCCTCCCGCCCGACTCCACCGTCGCCGACGCCCTCGCGCGCGTGCGCGACCCCGACCTCTCCCCTGCCCTGGCCGCGCAGGTCTACGTCGTGCGCGCTCCCTTCGAGACGCCGACCGGCAAGTACCTCGGTGTCGCGCACTTCCAGCGGCTGCTGCGCGAGCCCCCGTCGACCCTCGTGTCCGCGGTGCTCGACGACTCCCTCGAGCCGATCGGGCCCGAGGCGCCGCTGTCGCAGGTCACGCGCTACTTCGCGACGTACAACCTCGTCGCGCTGCCCGTCGTCGACGAGAACGACCACCTGCTCGGCGCGGTCACGGTCGACGACGTCATCGACCACATGCTCCCCGAGGACTGGCGCGAGGGAGACCCCGAGCTCGACGGCGACGACGAGGCGGTGACCCATGGCGCGTGACGAGCGTCGGGGCCCGCGCCTCGACCAGCCGATGGAGCGCGGCATCTCGCTGCGCCCCTCCGTCGACCCCGAGCGGGTGGGTCGCCTCTCCGAGCGGATCGCACGGTTCCTCGGGTCGTGGCGGTTCATCGGCTACATGACGGCGTTCATCGCCTTCTGGATCGTGCTCAACACCGGGCCGTGGCCGCACCCCGACCCGTTCCCGTTCATCTTCCTGACGCTGCTGCTGTCGCTGCAGGCGTCGTACGCCGCTCCCCTCATCCTGCTCGCGCAGAACCGGCAGTCCGACCGCGACCGCGTGCAGTACCAGGACGACCGGGCGCGCACGGACCGGCTCATCGCCGACACCGAGTACCTCACCCGGGAGATCGCGTCGCTGCGCTTCGCGCTCGGCGAGGTCGCCACCCGCGACTTCCTGCGCAGCGAGCTGCGCGACCTGCTCGACGACCTCGACGAGCGCGAGTCGCGCGCCAAGCCCAAGAAGAAGGGCAAGGCCCGGGTCGACGACGGCACCGACAGCCTCGAGGACCCGGTCGACGCCGCGACCTGAGGTCGTGGGCCGTCCGGGCCGCACGTAGCATCGGCGGCATGACCGACACCCAGCTCGACGCTCTCGACGCCGCCCTCGCGACCGTGGAGGACCCGGAGATCCGGCGTCCCATCACCGAGCTCGGGATGGTCAAGTCGCGCGAGGTCGTCGACGGCGTCGCCAAGATCGCGGTCTACCTCACGGTCGCCGGCTGCCCGATGCGCGACACCATCACGTCGCGGGTCACCGACGCCGTGTCGCGCGTGCCCGGCGTCACCTCGGTCGAGGTCGAGCTCGACGTGATGGACGAGGAGCAGCGCAAGGCCCTGCGCGAGAGCCTGGTCGGGCACGACGAGCGCGAGATCCCGTTCACCCGTCCGGGCAGCCTCACCCGCGTCTACGCGATCGCCTCCGGCAAGGGCGGCGTCGGCAAGTCGTCGATGACCGCGAACCTCGCCGTCCAGCTGGCCTCGACCGGCCTGTCGGTCGGCCTGGTCGACGCCGACATCTACGGCCACTCGATCCCGCGCCTGCTCGGCGCGACCGACGCGCCGGTCATGGTCGAGGGCATGATCATGCCGCCGCAGGCGTACGGCGTCCGCGTCATCTCGATGCTGCCGTTCAAGCCCGGCGGCGTCTGGCAGCCCGTCGCGTTCCGCGGGCCGATGCTGCACCGCGCGCTCCAGCAGTTCCTCGCCGACGTGTGGTGGGGCGACCTCGACGTCCTGCTGCTCGACCTGCCCCCGGGCACCGGCGACGTCGCGATCTCCGTCGCGCAGCTGCTCCCCAACGCCGAGGTCGTCGTGGTGACGACCCCGCAGACCGCGGCCGCCGAGGTCGCGATCCGCGCGGGCATGCTCGCGCAGCAGACCAAGACCCGCGTGGCCGGTGTCGTCGAGAACATGTCCGCGTTCCCGTGCCCGCACTGCGGCGAGCCGATGGACCTCTTCGGCGCCGGCGGCGGCTCGCTGGTGAGCGAGACGCTCACCCAGGAGCTCGGCTACGACGTCCCGCTGCTGGGCAAGGTGCCCTTCGACGTGCGCCTGCGCGAGGGCGGCGACGAGGGCCGCCCGATCGTGCTGTCGGACCCCGAGTCCCCGGCGTCGACCGTCCTGCGCGACCTCGCGGGCAGGCTCGGGACGCGCTCGCGAGGCCTCGCCGGCGTGTCCCTCGGCCTCACTCCCGCCTCCCGCGCCTGACCGTTCGCACTGAATGTGCCATTCGTTGCCAAGAGAGCAACAATCCTTCCGTTCACGACGCGCGAAACACGCGTGAGCCGGGGCCTCGGCTCGGACAGGATGAGCGCGTGGCCGACCTCCTGACGACCCCGTCGCGCTTCGCCGACTCGGGCTGGATCGAGCAGACGACCGCGTGGGGCACCGACCGGCTGCGCGAGGCCGGGTGGGCCGTCACCTCGACGACCCAGCCGCACGCGCGCCCCTGGTCGACCGTCTTCCGCCTCGAGACCGAACGCGCAGAAGCCTTCTGGCTCAAGGCGAACGGCGACGGCACGCGGTACGAGGCCGAACTGCTCGCACTCTTCGCCGAGCTGGGGACGCCGGGCACGCCGCAGGCCCTCGCCGTCGACCGCGAGCGCGGCCTGTCGCTGATGCCCGACGGCGGACCCGCGTCACGCGCCGCCCACGGCGCGCTCACGCCGGTCGACGTCACGATCGAGCACATGCAGCGGTACGCCGAGCTGCAGCGCAGCCTCGAGCCGCACGTCGGGGCGCTCCTGGCCACCGGCGCCGACGACCTGCGGCCGCACCGGCTCGCCGACCGGCTGAGCGAGCACATCGACGCGCTGCTCGTCGAACGCCCGCCGGCCCGGCTCGACGCCGACGACGCCTCGCGGTTGCGCGCCGTGCTCCCGGCGTACGCCGAGCGATGCCTCGAGCTCGA
>JBGAJT010000235.1:5210-5492 GCA_044224785.1 Candidatus Nanopelagicales bacterium
CGCCGCGTCGATCAACCACGACGACTTGCACGACAACAACATCGTCGCCGCGGGGCCGGTGTTCATCGACTGGGGCGACGCCAGCGTCTCGCACCCGTTCTGCACGCTGCTCGTCACGTTGCGGTCGGTCGCCTTCCACCACGGCCTCGCCATCGACGACCCGCAGCTCGACCGCATCGCCGACGCCTACACGGAGGCGTGGACCGACGTCGCCGACCGGGCCACGCTGCGCCGCCAGGCCCAGCTCGCGATCCGCGTCGGGCCGCTCAGCCGCTCGATGTC
>JBGAJT010000236.1:0-5487 GCA_044224785.1 Candidatus Nanopelagicales bacterium
CAGATCGCCCCCGGCGACGAGGTCGACCCCGAGGCCCCCGACCCCGAGCCCTACCCCTACGTGCGCGACCAGCAGGAGAAGCGCATGAAGTCGGCCGAGCGCTCGCTCGCGCTGCTGGGCAAGGTGAATCCCCTTGCGCTGGAGGAGTTCTCGGCCCTCGAGGAGCGCCACCGCTTCCTCAACGAGCAGCTCGACGACCTCAAGCGGTCGCGTGACGAGCTGCTCGGCATCATCAAGGACGTCGACGAGCGCGTGCAGCAGGTGTTCGCCGAGGCCTACGCCGACACCGAGCGCGAGTTCGAGCGGATCTTCGCCCGGCTGTTCCCGGGCGGCGAGGGCAGGCTGCTGCTCACCAACCCTGACGACATGCTCACCACCGGCATCGAGGTCGAGGCGCGCCCGCCGGGCAAGAAGGTCAAGCGCCTCTCGCTGCTCTCCGGCGGCGAGCGGTCGCTCACGGCCGTCGCGTTCCTCGTGGCGCTGTTCAAGGCGCGACCGAGCCCCTTCTACATCATGGACGAGGTCGAGGCCGCCCTCGACGACGTCAACCTGCAGCGCCTGCTGACGGTGATGGAGGAGCTGCGCGAGAACTCCCAGCTCCTCGTCATCACCCACCAGAAGCGCACGATGGAGATCGCCGACGCGCTCTACGGCGTCTCCATGCGCGGCGACGGCGTCACGATGGTCATCGGGCAGCGGCTGCGCGACGGCCACGAGCCGGGCGACGTCGACGTGTCCGAGCCCGCGGGAGTCCCGGCCTAGCCGCCTGCTGCGCTCTGGGAGGATGGGGCCGTGAACTCCACGGTCCTCTACGTCCTGCTCGCTGCCGTCGTCGTCCTGTTCGGCGGCATGGCGGTGCTGCTCTACCGCAACCGCAACGCCCCGCAGAACCGCATCGAGGCGCCCCCGAAGGCGCCGTCGATCACCGTGCCGACCGAGCCGGCCGCGCCCGGCGGGACGGCCGCGGTCGAGGCGGCCCCGGAGGTCCCCGCCGTCGAGGCGGCGCCCGCGCTGGAGGCCCCGGCACCGACCGCCGGGCGGCTGGCCCGGCTGCGCGAGCGGCTCGCCCGCTCCAACACTGCCGTGGGCAAGGGCCTGCTCGCGCTCCTCACGCGCGACCGGCTCGACCAGGACACCTGGGACGAGGTCGAGGAGACGCTGCTCGCGTCCGACCTCGGCGTCGGCCCGACCCAGGAGCTGCTCGCGGCGCTGCAGACCCGCACCCGCGTCGAGGGGGTGACCGACGCCGACGGCGCGCGCCGGATCCTGCGCGAGGAGCTGCTGGCGCTGGTGGACCCGACCCTGGACCGCTCCCTCGCGACGCACACCGACGCCGAGCGTCCCGCCGTCGTCCTCGTCGTCGGCGTCAACGGCACCGGCAAGACCACGACCACCGGGAAGCTGGCGCGCGTGCTGGTCGCAGACGGCCGCAGCGTCGTGCTCGGTGCGGCCGACACGTTCCGCGCGGCCGCCGCCCAGCAGCTGCAGACCTGGGGCGACCGCGTCGGTGCCACCGTCGTGACCGGCCCCGAGGGCGGGGATCCCGCCGCGGTCGCCTTCGACGCCGTGAAGCACGCGGTCGACGAGCGGGCCGACGTCTGCGTGATCGACACCGCGGGCCGCCTGCACACCAAGACCGGCCTCATGGACGAGCTGGGCAAGGTCAAGCGGGTCGCCGAGAAGCAGGCTCCGGTCGACGAGGTCCTCCTCGTCCTCGACGCGACCACCGGCCAGAACGGGCTGCGCCAGGCGCAGGTGTTCTCCGAGGTCGTCGACGTCACCGGCATCGTGCTCACCAAGCTCGACGGCACGGCCAAGGGCGGCATCGTCGTCGCGGTGCAGCGCGAGCTCGGTGTGCCGGTGAAGCTCGTCGGGCTCGGCGAGGGCCCCGACGACCTCGCGCCCTTCGACCCGGACGCCTTCGTCGACGCGCTGCTCGACTAGATGCTCAGCCCTGCACCGTGAGGTGCACGTGCGCAGGACTGCCGTCGTCGAGGTCCTCGGCGCGGCGCACGGCCGCCTTCACCGGCAGCACGAACGACCCCGACTCCTTGTCGGGGAAGACCGACGTCGCCCACGACGACGTCCCGATGCGCACCTGCACGCGCACCGACCCGAAGCCGACCCGCTCGACGCGCGAGCGGATCTCCTCGGCGAGATCGACCGGCAGGGTCAGGAAGTACCACGCGGTCGCGCCGTCGTAGCGGCGTACGACGGCGGTGAACTCGTCGACGAGCTCGTCGTCCACGTCAGTCGCGGCGGCGCGGCGCGCGGGCGACCACGAGCGCGACGAAGGCCACGAGCAGCGCGACGCCGAGCATCTCGAGGACGAGGAAGCCGGCGATCGTCACGGCGGTCGGGCGGTCGGACGACACCAGCACCGACACGACCTTGCGGCCGGCCCGCTTCGTGGAGTCGAGCACGGCCTTGACGGTCGTCGACGCCGCGGACGTCGCCGAGGGCGACGGTGCTGCCTCCGCCTGAGCGGCGTCGCCCGCCGACCGGGCCGTGGCGTGCCCCTGGTCCCGGCGCGTGCGGGCCTGGTGCTCGGCGCCGGCGGCGCGCGCACCCTCCGGCTCGACGTCGACGGTCGTCGTCGGAACCGTCGGGGAGACGACGGGGGCCGAGGGGGCGGGTGCGGCGGAGCGTGCCGGCGAGGTCTCGACCGGGTCGGGCGCGGGCAGGTCGGTGGTCGGCGCCGGGTCCGGCGGCAGCAGGGTCTCGAGCGGGGGAGCCGGGTCCGGCCCGGTCGGCGGCGCGGGGTCGATCGTCGCCGGCGGCTCCACCGGAGCGGGCACGACGACCGAGGTGCTCACGGCGACGTCGCCGATGGACGCCGTCACCTGGTAGGTGCCGGCCGGGATGGCCGCAAGATCGGTGCAGCCCGACCCCTGGCCGTCGAGCATGACGACCGCGGGCGCGACGACGAGCGCGTCGCTGCGCACGGTGACGGCGCCGAGCGGTCCGCCCAGCAGCGCGGACACGCTGACGGAGAAGTCGCCCGTGACGGTCGACGACTCGGGTCCGGTGCAGCCCGAGCCCGTGTGGACGCCCACGGCCGCCACCGCGGCGACCACCACGGTCGAGGCGGGGTCGGCGGCGACGGTCCCGGGGTCCGCGGGGACGGGGGAGGTGTCGGCCCACGCCGGTCCGGCCGCGCCGACCACGAGCACGGCGACGACGGCGGCGGCCGCTGTCGGCCACCGCCGGGCCGTGGCCCTGCCGCCGGGTCGGCGCATCGGTGGGGTCCTGTCCTCCGGGGCGGGATCGCCCTCGTCACCATCCTGCCTACACCCCGGACCCCGCCGGGCGCGAGGGGCTGCCCGGCATCAGAGACAGGGCGGTGCCGCCCCGACGGCGACCCCCCGGGCGCCCGCCGCTGCCCTCGCCGGAGGGTCGCCCCAGGGCGTCCGGCCGCGCACCCGGGGGAAACACCGGCGTAACACGATCGGCGGGAACGTCACGGTCGCGAAACACGGGGAGGGGCGGGAGGCAACACGACGCCGATTGCATCTGCGCCAGGTCGACGCAGCGGCGCGTCGGGTGCAGCAGCCGGTCGCCCTCGTCACCGGCCCTCGCGACTCAAGGGAGCACTTCATGGATCTGAACTCGGGCGACACCGCCTGGGTGCTGGCGAGCACGGCACTCGTGCTCCTCATGACCCCCGGTCTCGCGTTCTTCTACGGCGGCATGACGCAGGCGAAGAGCGCGCTGAACATGATGATGATGTCCTTCGCGGCCATCGGGATCGTCAGCGTCCTGTGGGTGCTGTACGGCTTCTCGCTCGCCTTCGGCAACTCGGGGAGCGCCTTCTACGGGTCGTTCTCGCTGTCGGGCCTCGGCTCCGCGATGGGCGAGCTCACCAACAACGGCGGCATCTACGGCATCCCGCTCCTGGCCTTCGCCGGGTTCCAGCTGATGTTCGCGATCATCACGCCCGCGCTCATCAGCGGTGCGATCGCCGACCGCACGAAGTTCCTCACCTGGGGCATCTTCGTCGTGCTCTGGGTGACCATCGTCTACTTCCCGGTCGCGCACTGGGTCTTCGACTTCGGTGACAAGGACGCCGACGGCAACGTCACCGGCGCGGGCTGGCTCGCGAACCTCGGCGTCGAGGACTTCGCCGGTGGCACCGCGGTCCACATCAACGCCGGCGCCGCCGGTCTCGCCCTCGCGATCGTGCTCGGGCGCCGCATCGGCTTCAAGAAGCACCCGACCCGTCCGCACAGCCTGCCGCTCGTCCTGCTCGGCGCAGGCCTGCTCTGGTTCGGCTGGTTCGGCTTCAACGCGGGCTCGGCCCTCGGCGCCACGCAGACCGCCGCGATGGCGCTGCTCAACACCCAGGTCGCGACCGCTGCGGCGATGGGCGGCTGGCTGCTGGTGGAGAAGATCCGCGACGGCCACCCGACGAGCCTCGGTGCGGCGTCCGGCGCGGTCGCCGGCCTCGTCGCCATCACCCCGGCGTGCGCGTTCGTCGCGCCGTGGGCCGCGGTCGTCATCGGCGCCATCGCCGGCATCGTCTGCTCGATGGCGGTCGGCCTGAAGTACAAGCTCAACTACGACGACTCGCTCGACGTCGTCGGCGTCCACCTCGTCGGCGGACTCATCGGCTGCCTGCTCATCGGCTTCTTCGGCACCAAGAGCGTCGGCGGCGTGAACGGTCTGTTCTACGGTGGCGGCTGGGAGCTGCTGGGCAAGCAGGCGATCGGCGCCTTCTCGGTCCTGGCGTACTCGCTGATCGTGACCCTGGTGCTCGGCTTCCTGCTGGAGAAGACGCTCGGGTTCCGCGTCAGCCGCGACACCGAGCTCGAGGGCATCGACCTCGTGGAGCACGCCGAGTCGGCGTACGACTACGAGGGTGCGCTCGGCGGCGGCTTCGGCGGGACGCTCACGCACTCCGGCGCCGCGAAGACGAAGGTCGACGTCACGACCGACCAGGAGGTCAACGCATGAAGCTCGTCACGGCGATCATCAAGCCGTTCAAGCTCGACGACGTGAAGTCGGCGCTCGAGTCCTACGGCATCCAGGGCATGACCGTGTCCGAGGCGAGCGGCTACGGCCGTCAGCGCGGCCACACCGAGGTCTACCGCGGTGCGGAGTACACCGTCGACCTCGTGCCGAAGGTGCGTCTCGAGGTTCTCGTCGACGACAACGACGCCGACTCGGTGGTCGACGTCATCGTCAAGGCGGCCCAGACCGGTCGCATCGGCGACGGCAAGGTCTGGTCGGTCCCGGTCGACACCGTCGCGCGCGTCCGTACGGGCGAGCGCGGACCGGACGCCCTGTAGCACCGTGACCTCACGGACCTCCGACGGGGGAGCAGGCTCGGTGCGGGCGGAGGACGCCACTGCGGCGTACCTCGCAGCCCGCACCGGGCTGCTGGAGCGGTCGGGGCCTCCGGGCCCCGACCGCCGTCGGGCCCTCACCACCCTCACCGACGACTGGCTGCATGCCCTGTTCGTCGCGAGCGGCGCGGCTGGGCAGAAG
>JBGAJT010000237.1:0-5460 GCA_044224785.1 Candidatus Nanopelagicales bacterium
CTGATGGTGCACAGCGGCTCGCGCGCGCTCGGTCCGGCGGTGCGCGACCACCACCTGGCGCGAGGTGAAGACGTCGGCAATGGCCTCGTCGCGCTGCGCGTGGAAGGGGCCGGGCGCGACTACGTGCACGACGTCGAGGTGGCCGTGCACCAGCAGCGCACCGCGCGAGCGGTCGCGACCTGGGACTCGTACGACGACGCCGTCGCGCCGCGGACCGCACGAGTAGCGCTCGGGGTCGAGGCCCACCTCGCGCAGACGTGCCTCGACGTACTCAGCCGCCTCGGCCTCGCCCGGGCCGGTGCCGTCGCCGTAGTTGCTCGAGTCGATGCGGATCAGGTCGGAGACGAGCTCCACCACCTCCGCCTCGGCGTCGGGGAGCGGCTGCGGGAGCGAGGGCGCGCTGGTCTCGGTCACCCGGCCATCCTGACGCAGCTGGGCCTGCGCCGCACAGGTCCCGCGCGCACCGTGGGGCGCATTTCGTCCCGCGACGGCGGCCGTTGTATCCTCTCGGGGTCGCACGGCGGAGTGATCCGCGGTGTGCACGTCCGGGTGGCGGAATAGGCAGACGCGCTAGCTTGAGGTGCTAGTGCCCGAAAGGGCATGGGGGTTCAAGTCCCCCCTCGGACACCACCACGAAGGCCCCGACCAGCAGGTCGGGGCCTTCGTCGTGAGCGGGTCTTGAGGGGGCGATGAGTGCCCTGCACAGGTGGGCCGACGATGCATGACCTGTGACCTCGCACCGCGCAGCACTCGTCGCCGCCACCCTCGCCGCCGCCCTCCTCCCCTTGGCCGGCGCCGCGGCGGCCGGAGCAGCCGTGCACGGGGCGGCGGCGGACTCCGACGCCGCCGCCTCGAGCGAGGTCTGCACATCCCACGACAGCGTTCTCAAGGTCCGCAAGGGCACGGCGGTCACCCGCGACCCCGACCAGCTCAGCGACGACGCCGCCCGCACGCTGGACGCTGCGTACACCCGAGACCGGTTCACCCGGACCGTCACCGGCAAGGGCACCTCGGTCGTCGGCGCCGTCGTCACCGGGACCATCACGATCCCGACGCACCTCCACGTCATCGTGAAGGCCAACGGCAGCGGCGGGCCGACCCAGCAGCAGCTCGACGACCAGGTGTCGGTGCTCAACGCGGCGTACGCCGCCCCCGGGTTCGCCTTCCAGGTCGTCAGCACCGACACCACCCGCAACGACACCTGGTACACCGCCACCTACGGCACCAGCGCCGAGACGAAGATGAAGAAGGCGCTGCACCAGGGCGGCGCGGCCGACCTGAACCTGTACCTCAACAACATGGGCGCCGGGCTGCTCGGCTGGTCGACCTTCCCGAACTGGTACGCCGCGAGCCCGTCGATGGACGGGGTCGTCGTCCTGACCTCGTCGCTGCCCGGCGGCAGCGCCGCGCCGTACAACCTCGGCGACACCGCGACCCACGAGGTGGGCCACTGGCTCGGCCTGTTCCACACCTTCCAGGGCGGCTGCACGAAGACCAACGACTACGTCACCGACACCCCGCAGGAGAGCGGCCCCGCCTACGGCTGCCCCGTCGGTCGCGACTCGTGCGGGCGCGACCCGGGCAAGGACCCGATCGCCAACTTCATGGACTACAGCGACGACGCGTGCATGACGGCGTTCACCGCCGGCCAGGCCAGCCGCATGCAGACGATGTGGGCGACGTACCGCAACGGCAGGTAGGCGCAGAGACGACGAAGGCCCCGACCGAGGACGGTCGGGGCCTTCGCAACGCCAGGTCGATCAGGTGGTCTTGCAGCCGGCGGCCTTGCCGACCGCGAGCAGTCCGCGGGCGAAGCCGAGGGACCACGCCGGGCTGGTGCTGTACTGCACCGGGTACATCACGTCGCTGCGCAGGCTCGTGTGACCGAGCCCCAGGGCGTGCCCGATCTCGTGCTCCATCATCCGCAGGCGGCCGGTCGACGTCGACGGCATCCGGCGCATGTTGAACAGCGCATAGCCGGACGTGAACCACGCCGGGCGCGTGCCGGACCACGAGTAGCTGCCGCCGCCGACACCGAGGAGCCCGGACGACGTCGAGGGCAGCAGGTTGCTGCGACCCGGGGTCGTGAACGCCAGCACGATCTCGGCGCCGGCGTAGCGCTTGAGGGAGCCGGACGTCGCACGCGTCGGCAGGACGCGCGTGTAGCCGGCGAAGACGATCGGGATCCCGGACGCCGACGACAGCTTCGCCACAGCCTGCTTGAGGAGCACGCGCTGCGCGTTGGTCGAGGTCCCGATGTTGATCTTGTAGGTGTGCGCCTTGCACGGGTACCAGCGCACGGCGGCCTTGGAGTTGAGCGGCTGCCGCGCGATGTAGGCGTACGGCGCGGACGGCGTCGAACGCGGGATCAGGGCCGAGGCCGGGGCCGGCGGGGTGCAGACGAGCAGGACGAGGGCGGCCGCCGGAGCGGCGAGAAGACCCCACCTGCGGGGGCGTCGAACGTCGGACACGGTCACCTCCTGGTTCATGAACATCTCGGCAACTCAACGTGACCTCTCGCTCCCAGGGCCAATCCCCGCACCCGTTCGGAGTAGTCGCCACGCAGGGCGATCGCCGAACGAGTGGTCAGGATCACTCTCCGTGACCGGATTACGGTGAGCCCATGACGACCTCGGAAGCCCCGCGCACGCCGCTCCCGGTCGTCGTCAAGGGCGCCTGCCACCACGACTGCCCCGACACCTGCGCGTGGGAGGTGACGGTCGTCGACGGCGTCGCGACCCGGCTGCGCGGCAGCGCCGAGCACCCGGTCACCCGCGGCACGCTGTGCCCCAAGGTCAACCGGTTCCTCGACCGCGTGCACCACCCCGACCGGGTGCTGACCCCGCTGCGCCGCACCGGTCCCAAGGGCGACGCCGCGTTCGAGCCGATCTCCTGGGACGACGCGATCGGCGAGATCGCCGACCGGATCGGCTCGCTGCGCGAGGCCGGCCGCGCCGAGTCGATCCTGCAGTTCTCCTTCGCCGGCACCCAGGGCCTCGTGCAGATGGGCGTCGCGATCGACGGCCTGTTCGACGCGCTCGGCGCGAGCGACGTGCACCGCGAGCTCTGCGGCACGACCTCGTGGCTCGGCGCCGCCAAGGTCCTCGGCCGGCCCTTCGGCGTCGACCCCGAGTCGCTGCGGCACTCGCGCACCCTCGTGCTGTGGGGCACCAACACGCGCATCACGAACCGTCACTTCTGGCCCGTCGTCGAGGAGGCGCGGGCCGCTGGCGCGACGATCGTGGTCGTCGACCCGGTGCGCACCGACACCGCGCGCGAGGCCGACGTGTTCGTGCAGCCGCGGCCAGGCACCGACGTCGCGCTGGTGCTCGGGCTGGTGCACGTGCTCGACCGCGACGGCCTGCTCGACGCGCAGTGGCTCGACGAGCACACCACCGGCTGGCCGGAGCTGCGCGCGAGCGCCACGTCGTGGACGCCGGAGCGCACCGCGCAGGAGACAGGTGTCGACGCCGCGCAGATCACCTGGCTCGCACGGCGGATGGCGATCGAGACGCCGACCGGCGTACGCATGCTCATCGGCCCGGAGCACCGCGAGAACGGCACCGAGATCCAGCGCGCGGTCGCGATGCTGCCCGCGGTGCTCGGCTCGTGGCGCGAGGTGGGCGGCGGCCTGGCGCGATCGACGCAGCAGTGGGCCTTCTCGGCCCTCGCGCTCCCCCAGCGCCGACCAGCCCGACGGACCGTGAACATGGCGCGGCTGGGCCAGGTCCTCACCGATCCGCGCGACGGCGACCCGCACGTCGAGCTGCTGTTCGTGCACAACTCGAACCCGGCGTCGATCGTCCCCGACCAGAACCGGGTGATCGCGGGGCTCGAGCGCGACGACCTGTTCACGGTCGTCGTCGAGCAGTTCCTCACCGACACCGCGCGCTACGCCGACATCGTGCTGCCGGCCACGACGCAGATCGAGCACCTCGACCTCGCGCACTCGTGGGGGCACCTCTACCTCGCCCTCAACCAGCCCGCGATCGCACCGCGCGGCGAGGCGCTGCCCAACAGCGAGATCGCGCGTCGCCTCGCGACCGCGCTCGGGCTCGACGACCCGGTGCTCCATCGCAGCGACGAGCAGATCGTGCGCGACCTGCTCGACAGCGACCACCCGTTCCTCGAGGGCATCACCTACGAGGTGCTCGCCGAGCGCGGCTGGGCGCGCCTCGCGGTGCCCGAGGGCCTGCGCCCGCACGTCGACGAGATCCACGGCGTGCCGACGCGCCCGATGCGGCTGGGTGCGCTGGATCCCGCGCGCGGCCCCGAGGCGGAAGGTTCCGACCGCTTCCCGTTGTCGCTGATCAGCCGCAAGCAGCACCCGAAGTTCCTCAACGCCAACTACGCCGCGTTCCCGGCGCACTGGCCGAGCAGCGGCCGGCCGTCGCTGCAGATCCATCCCGCCGACGCGGAGCACCGCGGGCTCGCGAGCGGCGACTTCGTGCAGGTCCGCAACGACCGCGGCTCCCTGACGCTCGCGGCCGAGGTCACCGACGATCTGCAGCCGGGGCTCGTCGCGATCCCGTTCGGCTGGTGGAACCGCAGCGCGCCGGAGGGCCGGGCCGTCAACGCGCTCACCAACGCCGGTGTGCCCGACGACGACCGCGGCTCGGCGTTCTTCCACGACACGCTCGTCGAGGTCACGCCGCTTCCGCGGGCCGACGACCACCGCGACCACGACGACCACGCCGCTGCCATGCTCTCGTCATGACCCGATCCCGCCCGTTCCGCCAGGTCGACGTGTTCACCGACGAGGCGCTGCTCGGCAACCCGGTGGCCGTCGTCCTCGATCCCGAGGACGTGCCCACCGAGCGCATGCAGTCCTTCACGGAGTGGACCAACCTCTCGGAGGCCACGTTCGTCGGGCCACCGTCGCACCCCGACGCCGACTACGCCGTCCGCATCTTCTGCCCCGGCCGCGAGCTGCCGTTCGCCGGCCACCCGACCCTCGGCTCCGCGCACGCGTGGCTGGAGTCCGGAGGCGTGCCGAAGGGGTCGGAGATCGTGCAGGAGTGCGGCGCCGGCCTCGTGCGCATCCGGCGCGACGGCGACGTGCTGGCGTTCGCGGCCCCGCCGCTGCAGCGCGGCGGACCGCTGTCCGACGACGAGCTCGCCGCCGCCGTCCGCTTCCTCGGCATCTCGCCGGACGATGTCGTCGCGCACTCCTGGTGCGACAACGGCCCGGGTTGGCGCGGGCTGCTCCTGCGCTCGGCGCAGCTGGTGCTCGACCTGGTGCCCGACCCCGCGGCGCTCGACTCCATGGACGTCGGCGTCGTCGGTCTGCACGAGCCGGGCGCGGGCACCGACGTCGAGATCCGCACGTTCTTCCCCGGCACGAACGGCCTCACCGAGGACCCGGTCACCGGGTCGTTCAACGCGGCCGTGGGCCAGTGGCTGATCGCGGCCGGGCACCTGCCCGACCGGTACCTCGCCGCCCAGGGCACGGCGATC
Source organism: Candidatus Nanopelagicales bacterium (assembly GCA_044224785.1). Classification (GTDB taxonomy): domain Bacteria; phylum Actinomycetota; class Actinomycetes; order S36-B12; family CAIYMF01; genus Longivirga. The sequence continues at coordinate 5,458 of JBGAJT010000237.1, forward strand.
GGT
>JBGAJT010000238.1:0-5433 GCA_044224785.1 Candidatus Nanopelagicales bacterium
GTCCTCGACGCCGCCCTGAAGGCCAAGCCCGCAGCACCGGCGGCAGCACCAGCCGCAGCCACCTCCGCGGCCCCGGCAGCAGCGTCGCCGCTGCGCGGCCGCACCGAGAAGATGACGCGGCTGCGCAAGGTCATCGCCGAGCGCATGGTCGAGTCGCTGCAGACCTCGGCGCAGCTCACGTCGGTGATCGAGGGCGACGTCACCCGCATCTCGCAGCTGCGCCAGCGCGCGAAGAAGAGCTTCGAGACGACCGAGGGCGTGAAGCTCTCGTTCCTGCCGTTCTTCGCCAAGGCGAGCGTCGAGGCGCTCAAGCAGTTCCCGCAGCTCAACGCCTCGATCGACATGGCCGCGGGCACCGTGACCTACCACGAGGGCGAGCACCTCGGCATCGCCGTCGACACCGAGCGCGGCCTGCTGGTGCCCGTCATCCGCGACGCCGGCGACCTCAACATCGGCGGCATCGCGCGCAAGGTCGCCGACCTCGCCGAGCGCACCCGCACCAACAAGGTGAGCCCCGACGAGCTGTCCGGCGGCACGTTCACCATCACCAACACCGGCAGCCGCGGCGCCCTGTTCGACACCCCGATCATCAACCAGCCGCAGGTCGCGATCCTCGGCACCGGCGCGGTCGTGAAGCGCCCGGTCGTCGTCACCGACGAGACCGGCTCGGACTCGATCGCGGTCCGCTCGATGGTCTACCTGGCCCTGAGCTACGACCACCGGCTCGTCGACGGCGCCGACGCCGCGCGGTTCCTCGTCGCGATCAAGCAGCGCCTCGAGGACGGCTCGTTCGAGGCCGAGCTCGGCCTCGGGTGAGGCGGGTCCGGTGACGAGCACCCCACGCACGTACGTCGTCGCCGGATCGAGCGGCTTCATCGGCTCCGCGCTCGTCGCGGCGCTGCAGGCCGACGGCCATCGCGTCGTCCGCCTGGTACGCCGTCCCCCGGAGCACGAGGACGAGCTGCTCTGGAACCCGTCGCTGGGGGCCACCGGCGCGTCCCGCGACCTGCGCGACGCGCTCGAGGGCGTGCACGCCGTCGTGAACCTCGCCGGTGCCGGCATCGCGGAGAAGCGGTGGGACGACGCGTGGAAGCGCGCGATCCTCGACTCGCGCGTGGCGGCCACGACGTGCCTCGCCACCGCGATCGCCGACACCACGACGAAGCCGGGCGTCCTCGTCTCGGCCTCGGCCAGCGGCTAAGCAGTCGGCGGCGCCGGCGGTCGAGGCGGGAGTCCGCGTCGTCCACCCGCGGACCGGCCTGGTGATGGCCGACGGCGGCGGCGCTCTGGACCGTCTGCTGCCGGTGGTGAAGCTCGGCGTCGGCGGTCGGCTCGGCTCGGGCAAGCAGTGGTGGTCGCCCATCTCGCTGGCCGACGAGGTCGGAGCGCTCCGTCATCTGTGTGACAGTCCCGACCTCTCCGGCCCGGTGAACCTCGTCGCGCCCGAGCAGGCGACCAACGCCGCCCTCACCGCGGCCCTCGGCCACGCCGTGCACCGTCCCACCGTCGCCGTCGTCCCGGGCTTCGCCCTCCGGATCGCCTTGGGGGAGTTCGCAGATGAGCTCCTCCTCGATCAGCGGATGTCGTCGCGACGCCTCGTCGAGTCGGGCTACGAGTTCGCGCACCCGACGATCGACGCGATCGTCACGGAAGCGGTCACTCCGGACATTCCCGTCACGCCTTCGGAGTAACGGCGGCCGATCGGGGGACGTTGAGTAACTGTCCGACGCCGCTGCGACGTGAAGTTCGTGTTACCTGTCAGCCGTTCGGCCGAAGCAGCCCGTACCGTTCCGTGACATCGTGGTGAACGCGTTCCTGTCGGGGCGTGACGGCCTGGGGGAGAAACTGGAGGAGCGCGGATGACTGCCCTGGACTCGTCGAGCCAGCAGCTCGCCGACGAGACCCGCCAGACCACCGCCACCACCTCCCTCCCCCTGCAGCGCTCCAGCCGCCGTCGCCACGTCCCCGTCGGCCCCGCCCCGCTCGGCGACACGACGCGCACCCGCTGGATGGCGTCGTTCTCCCGGGCCATCGCCGTCGCCGACCTCGTCGTCGCCGTCCTCGCCGGCTGGCTCGCGCTCCTCGCGACCGACGGCAGCACCACCCGCCCCGAGTGGCTGCTCTGCATCGTCCTGATCCCGATGGCCATCGTCGGGTCGTTCGCCCTCTCGCGCTGCTACGAGCCGCGCTACCTCGGCGTCGGCACCGACGACTACCGCCGCGTCTTCGACGTCGCGCTCAAGCTCATGGCGATCGTCGGTCTGATCGCGCTGCTGTCCGAGAAGGACCTCGCGCGCACCGTCGCCATCGTCATGTTCCCGGTCTTCATGGCCGGCGCCCTGCTCGTCCGCTGGGTCGGCCACCTCGTGCAGTCGCGTGCCCGCGCCCACGGCGTCGCCGTGCACCGCGCCCTCGTCGTCGGCACCGAGCGGGCGACCGCGGAGATGATGCGCCGCATCAGCACCCGCGACGACCACCCCTTCCAGGTCGTGGGTGCGCTCGTCGACCGCAGCCGTCAGGACGTCATCGAGGGTGTGCCGGTCGTGGGCATGTCCACCGACGTGCGCCGCGCGCTCGACCTGCACGACGCCGACACCCTCATCGTCGCCGCGTGGTCCACGTTCTCCCAGCAGGAGCTGCGGCACCTGTCGTGGGCGCTCGAGGACAGCAAGGTCGACGTCCTCGTCTCCCCCAACCTCACCGACGTCGCCGGCTCGCGCATCTCGGTGCGCCCGGTGGTCGGTCTGCCGCTGCTGCACGTCGAGCGCCCCGAGTTCACCGGCAGCCGCCGCGTGGCGAAGGGTCTGTTCGACCGCCTCGTCGCGCTGTGCGCGATCCTCGTGCTCTCGCCGGTCCTGCTCGGCCTCGCGCTCGCGGTGCGCCTCGACTCGCGCGGCCCGGCCTTCTTCACCCAGACCCGCGTGGGCCGCAACGGCCGCCCGTTCCGGATGGTCAAGTTCCGCTCGATGCACGTCAACGCCGACGCGATGCTCGAGGAGCTGGCCGACCAGAACGAGGGCGCCGGCGTCCTGTTCAAGATGAAGGACGACCCGCGCGTCACCCGCGTCGGTGCGCTCCTGCGCCGCACGTCGCTCGACGAGCTGCCCCAGCTGTTCAACGTCCTCACCGGCTCGATGTCGCTCGTCGGCCCGCGCCCGCCGCTGCCGGCCGAGGTCGCGCAGTACGGCGACGACGTCCACCGCCGCCTGCTCGTGAAGCCGGGCATGACCGGCCTCTGGCAGGTCAGCGGCCGCTCCGACCTCGACTGGGAGGAGTCGGTCCGCCTCGACCTCTACTACGTCGAGAACTGGTCGTTCCTCATGGACATCTCGATCATCAGCCAGACCTTCCGCGCGGTCCTCGCGGCCCGCGGCGCCTACTGAGGTCGCGGCCCCGCGGCGTCGACGTCGCCGATCCGCCAGCCCGTCCCGTAGCGCACCAGCGTCACCTCCCACACCCGCTCCGGCCGGGCTGCGACGTGCGTCGTGGTCCCGCCCGCGGTGACGTCGTACGCCGTCCGCACGTCGCGCACCCGCAGCCGCACCGACGACGCACCCACGTCGAGGGCCTCCACCGCCGAGGGCACGAGAGCTCCCCCGGTCAGCCGCGCCCCGGTCGCCCGCACCCGCGCGACGAGCGCCGCGTCGCCGGCCCACGCACCACCGCGCGGGTCGACCGCGGCGGCCAGCCTGCTGGTCGACCCCGCCACGACGGCGCGGTGGCGCAGGTCGTCGAGCGCGCGCAGCACCGCGCCCCAGTCGGTCGGTGGCACCGGGGCTGACGGCGTACCCGACGTGGTGGCCTCAGCCGTCGGCGTCACGCCCGTCGGCGTCGGGGTCGCCGAGGTCGCGGTCAGGGTCGACGGTGCCGCCTGTCCTGGGTCGGCGGCGGCACCCGTCGGCAGCCGCAGCGCGCTCCAGGCCACGAGCGGCAGCGCGATCGCGGCGAGGACGGCGAGCACCGGCCGTGGTCCCGGACGGCGGCGCCGTCGTCGTTGTCGAGGCCGGGCGCGCAGCGACGTGGGAGAGGTGGCGGCGGACGCGACCGTCGGTGTCGGTGTCGGTGTCGGTGTCGGCGTCGGCGATGAGGCCGCCGCTACGGGGACGACGACCGGCTCCGCCGCCGCGACCTCGACGGCAGCCGGTCGGGCAGCCTGCGACGCGGGTGCGGCCAGCCAGAGCAGGTCGAGCAGCGGCTCGGGCGCCACGGCGGCGCGCACGGTGGCGGCGAGCGCGGCGGCGTCGGGGCGCAGCAGCGGGTCGGTGTCGGCGGCACGCAGCAGCGCGATCACGAGCGCGGGCGGCGCCGAGCCCGGACCAAGCAGCTGCCGGGCCAGCAGTGCGACGTCGGCGACGTCGTCGGCAGCGAGCGGTCCGCCCGCCGCCCCCGGGGGCGCGGCCCACGCGAGGCCGCAGCCACCGAGGGCGACCGAGCCGTCCGGGCCGACGAGGACCCGCTCCCCCGTCACGCCGCCGTGCGCGAGGTGCGCACGGTGCACGGCGTCGAGGGCCTCGAGCACCGCGACGAGGACGGTGACGACGTGGCCGGGCCGCAGCGGGACCCGCTCGCGCAGGGCCGCGAGCTCGACGGCGTCGGCGGGGACGAGGTGCGTGAGCGCGTGCGCGTCGCCGACGGCGACCGCGCGCACGAGCGGTGCCAGGGACTCTGCGCGGACGGTGGTCAGGGCGCCGAGCGCGACGTCGCGGTCGCGCAGCAGGGCGGAGTCGCCGGCCAGCACGCCGGTGCGCTCGACGGAGGACGGCTCGGGGGTGCTCGGGGTCATGGCCCGAGGGTGCGGACGTCGCGCTGTGGACCGCCGCGACGGTCCACAGGCGCGGGATGCGGGCGGCGAGGTGGGGCGCGACGATGAGGGGCCGTCGAGAGGAGCAGCAGATGACCGACTGCGACGTGGTCGTCGTAGGAGCCGGGCTGGCCGGTCTCGCGGCGGCGCGGCACCTGGCCTCCGCCGGGCTCGCGGTGCAGGTGCTCGAGTCGTCCGACGGCGTCGGCGGCCGGGTGCGCAGCGACCGCGTCGACGGCGTCACCGTCGACCGCGGCTTCCAGCTGCTGAACCCGGCCTACCCGCAGGCCCGCGCGGTGCTCGACCTCGACGCGCTGGCGCTGCAGCCCTTCGAGCCCGGCGTGCTGCTCGCGACAGCCGACCGGCGCACCCTGGTCGTCGACCCGCGACGCCGGCCCGCGACCCTGCTCGCCACCGCGCTGCACGCTCCCGGGTCCCGCGGCGACCAGCTGCGCTTCGCCGCGTACGCCGCACGGGTGCTGCGCAACGAGCCGCGCGCGCTGCGCGAGGCGGTCGACTCGACCGTCGGCGAGGCGTGGGCTCCGTTCGGCGGGCTCACCACCGACGCGCTCGCACCGTTCCTCACCGGCGTGCTGTTCGACGACTCGATGACGACGAGCCGGCGGTTCGTC
>JBGAJT010000239.1:0-5432 GCA_044224785.1 Candidatus Nanopelagicales bacterium
GCCTGGAACGTCGGGCGCAGCTGCACGGGTACGGCGGACCCGGGGTAGCGCAGCCGCGCGGACTTCGCGATGTGCGCCGCGAGGTCGCCCATCCGCTCGAGCGACGCCGAGATGCGCAGCGCCGCCACGATCACGCGCAGGTCGGTGGCGACGGGCTGCTGCAGCGCGGACACCTGGAAGCAGTCCGCCTCGACCTTGGAGGCGATCGCGTCGATCGCCTCGTCGCCGGCGATCACCGACTCGGCGAGCTGGAGGTCGGCGTCGAGCAGGGACTGCGTGGCCCTGTTCATCGCCGACCCGACGAGTCGGGTCATCTCGACGAGGTCGTCGCTGACCCGGTCGAGCTGCTCGTGGTAGGCCTCGCGCATCGCGGAATTCCTCTTGTCGACAGGTACGACGGCGCTTCCCAGCCGCCAGTTGGGCCACAGCCTAGGCGCCAGGACTGCGCGCGGACCGCCGCTGCGTGAACGGAGGTCGACCCGAAGGTGAACATCCGGGGCGACAGGTGAACAGCGGGCGAAGTCTGCGTCCCCCGGCCGTTCGACGGTCGTTCGCCCCTACTGCCGGTGCGTATCGTGGACGACGTGGACATCGGCGGGACCGTCGCGCTGACCGCGATCCTCGGTCTGCTGATCGGCGCGGTCGTGGCCGGGACGGCGTGCTGGGTCCTCGCGAGGCGCGGGCCGGAGGTCGAGCACGCGTCGCCCGCCGACCCGGCCTCCATGCCCGAGGGCATCGACCGGATCCTCGACGTCCTGCCCGGCGCCGCCTTCGTCGTCGGTCACGACCACTCGGTCGTGCGTGCCTCGCGCGACGCCGCGCCCCTCGGGATCGTCGCGGGGGCCCGGCTGAACCTGCCCGAGGTCCTCGCGCTCGTCACCGCGGTCCGCCGGGACGGCGAGACCCGCGAGCAGGCCATCGTCCTGCGCCGCCCGCCCTTGGGGGCCGGTCAGATGGAGGCGCGCGTGCGCGCCGCGGCGCTCTCGCCGGCGCTCGCGCTGGTGATCGTCGAGGACCTGTCGGAGTCCCGACGGCTCGACGCGGTACGACGTGACTTCGTGGCCAACGTGTCGCACGAGCTCAAGACCCCGGTCGGCGCCCTCTCGCTGCTGGCCGAGGCGGTCCAGAGCGCGAGCGACGACCCCGACGCGGTGCAGCGCTTCGCCGCTCGGATGCAGGTCGAGTCGCAGCGCCTCACCAACCTCGTCAACGACCTGGTCGACCTGTCGCGCCTGCAGAGCGTCGATCCGATGAAGTCGGCCGAGCCGGTCGAGATCGACCGCGTCGTGTCGGAGGCCGTCGATGCGACCAAGCTGCTCGCGTCCGCCCGCGAGATCGACGTGGCCGTCGGCGAGCGGTCCGGCGCCGTGGTCCACGGCGACGAGCCGCAGCTGGTGACGGCCCTGCGCAACCTGATCATGAACGCGATCGTCTACTCGCCCGCCGGAACCCGCGTCGCGGTCGCGACCCGCTCCGTCGACGGACTGGTGGAGATCAGCGTGAAGGACCAGGGCATCGGGATCCCGCCGGACGAGCAGTCGCGCATCTTCGAGCGGTTCTACCGCGTCGACCCCGCCCGATCCCGCGTCACCGGCGGCACCGGTCTGGGCCTGGCCATCGTCAAGCACGTCTGCGCCAACCACGGCGGCGAGTGCACCGTCTGGTCCGTGCCGGGTGAGGGCTCGACCTTCACCCTCCGGCTGCCCCAGGCGCCCATCCCCGAAGGAGATCTCGAACCGTGACCCGTGTGCTCGTCGTGGAGGACGAGGAGTCGTTCTCGGAGGCGCTCGCGTTCATGCTGCGCAAGGAGGGGTACGAGGTCGGCGTCGCCGGCACCGGCCCGGACGCCGTGACGCTGTTCGACCAGTCCGGCGCCGACGTCGTGCTGCTCGACCTGATGCTGCCGGGGATGTCGGGCACGGAGGTGTGCCGTGCTCTGCGGCAGCGCTCGCACGTGCCGATCATCATGGTGACGGCGAAGGACAGCGAGGTCGACAAGATCGTCGGCCTCGAGCTCGGCGCCGACGACTACGTCACCAAGCCGTTCTCGTCCCGCGAGCTCGTGGCACGCATCCGAGCCGTCATGCGCCGCTCCGGCGAGCCCGAGGAGCTGCTCCCGCAGACGTTGGCGGCCGGCCCCGTGCGCATGGACGTCGAGCGGCACACGGTCTCGGTGAACGGTGGTCCGATCTCCTTGCCCCTCAAGGAGTTCGAGCTGCTCGAGATGCTGCTGCGCAACGCCGGCCGGGTGCTGACCCGCGGCCAGCTCATCGACCGGGTCTGGGGCTCGGACTACGTCGGCGACGGCAAGACGCTCGACGTCCACGTCAAGCGCCTGCGCGCCAAGATCGAGGACGACCCCGCCAACCCGACCCACCTCGTGACCGTGAGAGGCCTCGGCTACAAGCTCGAGGGCTGACCACGCACGACGAGAGCTCCCGGCCGGCGGCCGGGGGCTCTCGTCGTGGTGTTGCTCAGCTCGTGATCGGTCCGAGGCCGGCGTAGATGCCGACGGGCTGGACGGCCATGACGGGGATGGTGACCTGGCCGGCCTTGGCGAAGGTGAAGGTCACCGTGGCGTAGGCCGTGGGGTCGATGGTCAGCCCGCGCACGTCGATGTGGGTCGTGCCCTGGTAGCCGACCTGGGTCGAGGTGGTCGGCGGCAGCAGCAGGGTCGACGCCACGGCGTTGGTGCCGGTGACGTTGGTGCTGGCGCCCTTCGGGTCGTCGATCGAGACCGAGCGCAGGACGTCGGGCTCGGTGCCGGTGTTGACGAACGTGCCCACGAAGGTGCCGATCGGGAGGCCCGCGCCGCCCTTGACGATCGTGATCGCCCGCAGCTGGATCGCGCCCTGGGTGGCGTTGGTGCCGTTCCCCGAGGGTCCCTGGTTGGTCGTGGGGGCGTTGGTCCCCGTCGAGCAGGCGGCCATGGCGGGGACCAGCGCGAGGGCGAGGGTGACGGCGGCGAGGCGGCGGCGCATGCTCTCAGGGCTCCATCGGGACCGGGGACGATCGGGCGAGCGACAGCGTAGGGGATCGGGCCCCGCGTGGAGCGGCTACCCGCCCGACACCGGGCCTGCAGGGCGGGACGGAGCGCCAGATCACTCTGCGTGACCGCCGAGCGCCGGAATGCACCCGGGTGGCCCAGCACACCGGTCTGCTCCCGTCAAGGGCTGCATCAGGCCTCTGACCTGCGAGAACGCCTGTCGGGCCAGTCAGCGGGCGTGCTAGACTGGGGGGACTTGAAAGGGGTACCCCACACATGACGTTCACGGTCGGCGACACGGTTGTCTACCCGCACCACGGTGCAGCAACGATTGAGGCCATCGAGAAGCGGACCGTCAAGGGGGTCGAGAAGGACTACCTCGTCCTGCGCGTCGCCCAGGGCGACCTGACCGTCCGGGTCCCCGCGGAGAACGTCGACCTCGTGGGTGTCCGCGACGTCGTGAACCAGGAGGGCCTGGACCGCGTCTTCGACGTGCTGCGCCAGCCCTACACCGAGGAGCCGACCAACTGGTCGCGCCGCTACAAGGCCAACCTCGAGAAGCTGGCCTCCGGCGACGTCATCAAGGTCGCCGAGGTCGTCCGCGACCTCTGGCGCCGTGAGCGCGAGCGTGGTCTTTCCGCAGGTGAGAAGCGGATGCTCGCAAAGGCGCGCCAGATCCTTGTGTCGGAGCTCGCACTTGCCGAGAACACCAACGAGGACAAGGCAGAGGCGATCCTCGACGAGGTGCTCGCCTCCTGACCTGCCGCCCCCGGCAGGTCAGGCCAGCCTGATCGTCCTCGGAAGTGGAGGAACGGGCATGGCCCCCCTGAGGTTGTCACGCGTCCCCAGCGTGGCCGTCGAGATCCTGCGCCTGCTCGTCGTGCTCTTCGGAGCCGGCATCGGCTACCAGGTCGCCCGGGCGCTCGGCGCCGACGAGCACGAGCAGGTCCTCGGCACGTTCAGCGGGCTCTGGCTCGGCGCCATCGTCGGTGCGCTGGGCGGCTACGTCCTCGGCGGCGTCCTGGCCCGCCTCACCCTGCGCACGATCGACCGCGGCGAGCGGGCCCTCGAGGGCATCTCCGCCGAGCAGGCGATCGCGGGCAGCTTCGGTGCCGTCATCGCCGCGATCTTTGCGGCCGCGGTCTCCTGGCCGCTGTTCCTCATCGGCCCGCCGCTGATGATGATCCCGATCTTCCTGTTCCTGGTCGGCGCCGCCGCCATGTTCGGCTTCCGGATGGGTCGCTCCCGTCGCGACGCCGTCCTCGGCGCGGTGGGGGAGCGCGCCGGACTGGCCCCGCGCACGCCCTCGCTCGTCTCGCTGCCGCGCCTGGTCGACACCTCTGTCGCGATCGACGGCCGCGTGCTCGACGTCGTGCGCTCGGGCTTCCTGCACGGCCGGTTCCTGGTGCCCCAGCCCGTCATCGACGAGCTGCAGGCGATGGCCGACTCCAGCGACGACCTCCGGCGGGCCAAGGGCCGCCGCGGTCTCGACGTCCTGGAGTCGCTGCGCCGCGAGCACGGCGTCGAGCTGCTCACCGTGCCCGACGAGGCGATGGCCGTCATGGACGTCGACGCCAAGCTCGTGCGCATGTCGATCGACCGCAACTGCGCCCTGCTCACCTTCGACACCAACCTGGCCAAGGCCGCGTCGATCGCGGGCGTGAAGGTCCTCAACCTGCACGCCCTGGCGCTCGCGCTTCGGCCGCTGGTCGTGGTCGGCGACGAGGTCGACCTGCACCTGCTCAAGGCGGGCAAGGAGGCCGGCCAGGCGGTCGGCTACCTCGACGACGGCACGATGGTCGTCACCGAGCACGCGCGCGACAAGGTCGGCACCGAGTGCCGCGTCGTCGTCACCAGCGTGCTCACCACGGCCAACGGCCGCCTCGTCTTCGCCAAGCCCACGGCCCTCGCGGGGGCCGCTCGGTGAGTCGTACGGCGGCGGTCGTCCCGGCTGCGGGGCGGGGGGAGCGGCTCGGTCCGGGCGCTCCGAAGGCCCTGCGCCTGCTCGGCGGCGTACCGCTGCTCGTGCACGCCGTGCGTGCTCTCTCCACCGCCCGCTCCGTCGACCTCGTGGTGGTCGCGGCTCCCGAGGGCGGCGTCGACGACGTGCGCTCCCTGCTCACCGAGCACGGGCTCGTCGACGACGCCCCCGGTCGGGCCGGCACCCTCGTGGTCGAGGGCGGCGACACCCGTCAGGACTCCGTCGCGCGGGCCCTGCTCGCGCTGCCCGACGACGTCGACGTCGTCCTCGTGCACGACGCGGCGCGCCCGCTCGCCCCGGTGTCGCTCATCGATGCGGTCGCCGCCGCGGTGCGCGCCGCCCTCGACCACGGCTGGAGCTTCGGCGGCGTGCACGTCGACGAGATCCGCTTCGCGGAGGCGGTGTGCGAACGCTTCCCGAGCATCGACCGCGTGCGGTTCACGAACTCGGGCACCGAAGCCAACC
>JBGAJT010000023.1:0-6032 GCA_044224785.1 Candidatus Nanopelagicales bacterium
GAGACCGATCGGCTGCTCGTCGAAGAAGGGATCGAAGGTCTCGTCGATCTCCGCGGATTCGATGCCCCGGCCCTGATCCTCGATGACGAGCTCGATGCCCCGCGGCACGTCGCGCAGCGACACGAGGATCTCGGGCGATTCGCCCGCGCCGAGCGACGCCTCGATCGCGTTCTGCAGCAGCTCGTCGACGACGACCTGCGGTGGGAGGCCGCGCTCACGCTCGCGCAGGTCGTGGGATCGACCGACGCGGCGACCGCGGCGTACGACGCCCACCTGGTGTGCGTCGACGTCGCCCGCGAGCAGCGGCGTCGCGACCGCGAGGTCCGTGCCCTCGCCGCAGCCTTCAACTCCTCCACCCACGTCGGGCCCGAGGCGACCGAGTCCGTGGTGCGCGACATCGCCGCCGCCGCCGACCCGGGCGATCCCGTGCAGACGGCCCGGTGCGAGGCGGTGCAGGGCTTCGCCGACCTCCTGGCCGACCGCACCGAGCCGGGTCGCGCGCACCTCGACGTCGCGCTCGACCTCCTCGAGTCGCACGACCTGCTGGCGTCCTCGCCCGACCTCCTGCAGCTGGCCGTGCAGGCGGTCATGTGGTCGGGCCAGACCGAGCGGCTGCGCGCCCAGATCGGCGCCGTCGTGGCAGACCTGGCGGCGCAGGGCGACCTGCGCCTGCTGCCCGCGACGGTCCGGGGTCTTGCCTGGTGCGACTACGCCGGCGGCCGGTGGCAGTCCGCCGCCGAGCTGGCCGACCAGGGGCTCGACCTCGCGCGGATGGGCGACCGGGCGGCCGACGTCTGCGAGTCGCTGGCACAGGTCGCGGCGATCGACGGCGTCCGGGGGCACCTGGGCAGCGCACTCGTGCACGCCGAGGAGTCGCGCACCATCGCCGGGTCGCTGGGCTCGGCCTGGCGCGTCGCCGAGGCCTGCTGGGCGGAGTCCTTGGCGCTGCTCGGCGCCGTCGACCTGGCCCGCCTCGACGACGCCGCGACACGGTTCGCGGGCTCGGTGCGGACCCTCGTGCCCGGCCAGCTCCAGCCGGAGTACCTCGACGCCGCGGTGGCCCTGGCCGTCGTGGGGCGACGCGACGAGGCGCGCGACCTCGTCGCCTTCCTCGTCGCCGGGCTCGACGACGACCAGCGGCCCGAGAACCGCGTGCAGGCGGCGCTGGCCGGCCTGCACGTCGAGCCCGACGACGCCGGGCTGGCGAGCCGTGCCGCCGAGCTCGCCGACTCCCTCGACGGTCCGGACGAGTACGTGTTCGGGCGGGGCCGCCTGCGCCTCGCGGCCGGTGCGATGACCCGGCGGCTCGGGAGCCGTACCGAGGCGCGCGCGCTGCTGCGGGCGGCCGAGCAGGACTTCGAGTCGTTGGGCGCGGTGCCGTGGCTCGAGCGCGCCCGCGACGAGCTGCGGGCCTCGGGAGCCACGCTGCGGTCGGCTGCCACCCCCGACGCCGGGCTCACGGCCGCCGAGTCCCGCGTGTGCCGCGCCGCCGCGACCGGCATGTCCACCAAGGAGATCGCCGCGTCGCTGTTCCTGTCGCCGAAGACCGTCGAGTTCCACCTCGGCCGCATCTTCCGCAAGCTCGGTGTGCGGTCGCGGGCCGAGCTGGTGAGCGTCCTCGCGGCGCAGGATCGCGCCTGAAGCAGGCGGTCGGGCGGCGCTGCCAGGGAATCCCCTGACGCGCCCGGGGTCGCGTCGGCAGGACCGTTCGAGGGTCCACCCGACCAGGAGGCCCCCATGGACCGCACCATCACCACCACAGCAGGCATCGCCGCCGTCGCCGCCCTCACCGCGCTCGCCGTCTCGAGCTGCGCGACCGGCGGGTCGTCGAGCCCGAGCAGCCCGGCCGCCGCGGCAGCGTCCTCGGCGGCGTCGTCGCCCGCCGGCAGCTCCTCGTCCGCACCCGCGTCGACGCCGGTCGGGAGCAGCACGCCGGAGGCGACCACGAAGGCGGCGGCCGGCGGCGCCTGCACGCTCATCGACGAGGGCACCGCCGTGCAGATCCTCGGCAGCCCGGTGAAGGCCACGAGTGCGGGCGACGTCGGGACGACATCGGACAGCGACGGCACGACGACCAAGCTCGACGGCTGCCTCTACAAGGGCACCACCGGCTCGATCGGCTACGACGTCGTGAAGTTCGACGGCATGGACAGCGCCACGATGTTCGCGATGGCCAAGGCTCAGGCGGGTGCGCAGCTGAAGGCCGGCAAGGCCAAGGCGTTCACCTCGTCCATCCCCGACGCGCTCGGCTACACGATCACGCTGCCCCTCGGCACCGACTCCATCGTCACGACGGTGAAGGGCGGCTGGATGGTCACCGTGTCGGTCTCGGTGAAGTCGCAGGACGCGGCCGACAGCGCGGGCAAGGTCGACGCCGCCGCGCAGGCCCTCCTCGGCAGCATCTGAGCCGGCCGGAGGCAGCCATGCGCACCCGCTCGCGCGCCCGACGGCTCGTCGCCGTCGTCGTCTCCCTGCTGCTCGTCGCCGTCGGCACCGTGGTGGTCGCCGGACCGTCCGCGGCCGTCGACGGCGGCCTCACCTTCGAGGAGGGCTACGCCGCCGACGGCGCACGCGTCGACGACCAGTACCGCTTCGCCGGATCGGGTGGCACCACCGGGATCCGCTTCGGCGGCACCAGGGTCGATCTCGGCTGGCCCGGCGAGACGGAGTGCGGCGGCAGCGGGACGGGCGACTACCGCCCGATCCTGCGCCAGCTCTCCGGCAACGGGACGTTCTCCTTCTACGCGCACTCCGGCGCTCGCGCGCTCGAGTCGGCGAGCAACAACTGCAGCGCGGGCGAGTTCGGCACGGGCGGGATCCTCTTCCGCTGCACCGTCGCGTGCCTCTCGGTGTCGGGTTTCGTCGGTCTCGGCAACGGCACCTCGACGCCGCCGAGCCCGCCCACCGGCATGACCTTCACAGCGTCGGCGTACGACGCCACCGGAGCCCCGATCGTCTCCTCGCCCGTCGTCCTGGACGGGCCGGGAGCGCTGACCGGCTTCAGCCTCAGCGCACCGCCGGGGACGTCGTTCACCTTCGTGAAGATCGTCGCGAGCGGAGCGGTCCAGTCGGTGCTCCTCGACGACCTCGCCTACACCGTCGACCCGTCCGCTCTGCCGGCGTACGTCGTGAGCACGGACACCACGACGGCGACGCTGCGCTCCGGCGACTCGGTGACGGTGCCGCTCTCGATCGTGCGCAGCAACGGCTCCACGGGCACCATCGCGCCGACCGTGTCGGGGCTGCCTGCCGGCGTCACCGCATCGTTCTCCCCCGCCGCGTTCACCGGCACGGACGACGGACCGCTCACGCTGACGCTCAGCGCGTCTTCGTCGGTGACGCCGACGGCTCCGGGACCGCTCACGGTGTCGGCCACGAGCGACCCGGGAGCCGGTGTCGGTAGTCCCGCCGCGCTCGCGCTGACGATCGCGTCGACCCTCCACACGCCGGGCGGCATCCCGACGCTGGTCGCCCCGTCGTGCACCACCCAGGTGCGCCAGCTCTCGATCTTCGTCGGCGACGGCTCCTCGTTCTCGGGGCAGGTCGACGTGCACGCCACCATCGACCAGCCGGACTGGTCGGCAGGCGTGCTGACGTCGCCGCTCACCGTCGTCAACGGCAGGGTCGACGCCGCCGTCTACTGGACCAGGGACACCCTGCTCGGTGCCTTCACCGGGCACCTCACCGTGACGGCGAACCCCGTCGGACGTCCGAGCGACGTCGTGTCGAGGACCTACGCCGTCGTCTGGCAGGACCCCGGCTTCGCCGCCGCGACCGTGCAGGCCCGGCCCCCTCTCGGCGACCGCCAGTCCGCGGAGGTGCTGGCGCTGCCGGCGTACGGCTTCTGCGGTGCGCTGAAGCTGAAGCTCGGCAACGACAAGGCCGTCGTCGACGCCACCGCGGCGCAGGCCCCGATCGCCAGCCTGCCGCGCAACGGCGTGCTGAACACGCAGACGATCACGGCGACGACACCGCGCCTGGCCACGAGCGGGACCCTGGGCTACGACCGGCTCGACTCCTTCGGGTGGCAGCCCGGCCCGGCGCTCACGACGACGGGCTACCGGAACACCGGCGGGTTCGCGTTCGACAACTACCCGGTGGGCGACCTCACCTACCAGGACATGACCGACGCGTTCGGCGCCGACCAGACCTACACGCACATCGACCTGTGCTTCCCGTTCGGCTGCACGATCACCTTCCGCGACCCGGTCGCCCTGGCCTACACCGCGATCGTGCGTGCCCAGACGGTGGGCACAGACGGCAGCGGCCACTGCTACGGGATGGCCATGACAGCCGCTCTCATGCGCCAGGGCGGGATCGACCCGGCCGCCTACCTGCCGTTCACCTCGACCACGGCGTACGGCCTCAACTCCGCCGCGGCACCGTCCGCCGCGCTGGCGCACACGATCCAGGTCACGGCGCGCTGGCGCACACGATCCAGGTCAACCACCTCAAGCAGTTCGGCCTCACGTTCATGGCCTACTGGCTCAAGCAGCACCAGACCAACATCCTCGCCAACGCGGACCAGACCGCGGGCATGATCCGCGACGCGATCGACACCAAGGGCGGTGCCCTCATCACCATCGCCGACCACGGCGGCGGCCATGTCGTGCTCGCGCACTCCATCGAGGACGGAGCTCCCGGCGAGCACTGGGTCGACGTGTACGACCCGAACTACCCGTACACGAAGGCCGAGGACACCGACACCACCGGCGCGACGCACGAGGCGCGGCTGAACCGCAGCCGCATCCACCTCCTCGGGTCGACCTGGTCGCTGCAGTTCCCCGACGGCACCATGTGGGGCGGGAACCTCAACGGGCTCACCAGCTCGCTGGTGGTCGTGCAGATGTCCGAGGCGTCGAAGAAGCAGCTGCTCCCCAGCCTGTTCGACATCGGCCAGATCGTCAGCCTGCTCGGGTCGCTCATGTCGTTCGGCACCGCCGGCAGCAGCGCGACCGTCACGGCAGGACCGGGACTGCTCGCCTACCCGGCGATGAACGGGTCGACCACGTCGGGCCTGTTCCTCCCGGCCCCCACCGGTCCGACCACGTCGAGCACGGGCGGCTCCGTGCACCTCACCGGTACGAGCACGGGAAGCGTCGACGGTCTCGTCGTCTCCGACGGCACGAGGGTGACGAGCGCGCTGGGGCTGCGTCCCGGTACCGACGTCACGGTGCAGAAGGTGGTCGGCGGCCAGTCGGTCACCAGCGACACCGCGCTGCCGTCGACCATCACGTCGACCCGGTCGAACCGCCCTGGGCTGACCTCGACGCTGTCCTACGTCGCCCCCGCGGGCTCCACGGTGTCCGTCGCGCAGACGGCGTCGGGGCTCGTCGTCCGCAGCAGCGCGGCGCTCACCGTGAAGTTGCGCATCGACAACCGCTCGGCGCGCTCGGCCGGTGTCACCCGCGTGCTCGCCGTCGCACTGCCGGCGGGCAGCCCGCTCGTGGTACCCGCCGCGGCCCTGGCCGGGACGACCCCGACCCTCACCGCGTCGCTCGGCGGCCATCGGGTCGTGCTGCGCTCCCCGCGCGTCCTCGCCGGCGCGGCAGCCGTCCGCGCGGTGGCGACGAGCCGGCTGCGGTCCACGCTCGCCGTCGCCGCCACGGTCTCGGTGAAGGCGAAGAAGGGCGCGCGCGGCACGGTGATCCTCGTGCTGACCCGCGGCGGTCGCGTCGTCGCCACGAAGAGGTTCGCCGTCACGGCCCGCGCGGCCGCGCTCGGGGCGCCGGTCGTCTACCGCTGGCGGCTCGCGGCATCGAGGGGCCTCGTGCTGCGCGTCACCGCGGTGGTGGCCACGCCCACGAGCGCCAGCGGGGTCGTGTCGGCGTCCCGGGACGCCGTCGCGCGGTGGCCCCGGGGCGCGGGGGGGGGCCCGGCCCCCCCCCCCGGCACCGCAGGGTCAGCAGCCGGCCGGAACCGTGGTGCTCGGGATGCCGGAGGTCTTGCTGTAGTACCAGGTCTCCGTCGCGCTCAGGCTCGGGTTCGTGCCCTTGACGCAGTAGTCGGTCGCGGAGATGTACTTGACCTCG
>JBGAJT010000023.1:6042-19855 GCA_044224785.1 Candidatus Nanopelagicales bacterium
CAGGTCCTGGGCCCAGCCCGTGCTCGCTCGCTGCCCGCCGGTCTACCACAGGCTCTGGTCCAGGCGCTCCTCCGGCCAGGCGGCCTCGCCGCCGGCACGGTGGGCGCGGTACATCTCGTTGAAGTCCCAGACGTAGACGTCCTTGGCCGGGTAGACGCCGCCGTCCTCGAACGAGCGCGACGCCGTACCCCGCTGCACCCGCTCGCAGACCGCGTTGTCCTGCGAGGTGACGAGATTGCTGAACTCGACGATCTCGCTGGCGTCGAAGTCGGGTGCCTCGACCGCGGCCTTCGAGAACAGGTAGACCGAGCGCACCCGGGTGCGCGTCGGGCCCTGCGGCAGCAGCTGCGACAGCACCATGCCGGTGCCGCCGATGTCGAGGAACCCGTTGGGGTAGATGAGGCTGCCGTAGATCGAGCCCGCCTCCTCCTCGGTCACCGAGGGGAGCAGCGCGATGGACGGGCCGGCCGGGCCGTAGTTGCGCGAGAGCGCCGTGACGCCGCCGTCGTCGCGGCCCTCCTCGTAGACCCAGCCCTTCTTGTACGCCGGGATCACCTCGACGAGCTCGGGGTGCACGGTCGGGCAGTGCAGGCACTCGAGGTAGTTCTCGATGATGATCTTCCAGTTCGCCTGGACGACGAACTCGGTGACGTCGACGCTCACCAGCGTGTCGATCTCGTAGCGGTCGAAGGCGAGCAGGTCGGGAGCCGTGCGGTCCAGCCACGACAGCAGCGGCTCCGGCTCGGCGTCGAGGCTCACGAAGACGATGCCCTGCCAGGTGTCGAGGTGCACCGTGCGCAGGCCGTGGCGCGAGCGGTCGACCTCGTCCTTGCCCACGCGCGGGGTGGCGACGAGCTCGCCGTCGAAGGAGTAGCACCACGCGTGGTAGACGCAGGCGAGCGCGCCGCGCTCCTGCCCGCAGTCCTCCTCGCGCAGCACGGCGCCGCGGTGGCGGCAGACGTTGTAGAAGCCGCGCAGCTCGCCGTCGTTGCCGCGCATGACGAGGATCGACTCGCCGACGACGTCGACGGTGAACCACGACCCCGGCGCGCCGGCCTGGTCGGCGCGGCCCGCGATGAACCACGAGCGGTAGAAGACCTGCTCGCGCTCGAGCTCGTAGACCGCGAGGTCGTGGTAGTCGGACCCCGGGAGGGTGCGGCGCTCCATGGTGGAGGTGCTCCTGTTCTCGGCCCGGACGCCGGCGCTCCCGCCCTCGTCCTGAACAGCCGTTCAGGGTCGGACCCTACGTTCCCGTCCCGCATGGCGGCAAGCACTTGCGGCGCAAGGGAACGCAACGGTCGGCGTGAAACCGGTATCACTGCGGCGTCACCCGTGGGAAGCCGCCGCAGATGCGGTGCAGCCCGCGACGCCGGATCAGTCCCGGACCATGCCGTAGGCGTACGTCGGGCGCAGCCGCAGCACGAGCCGCCGGTCGGCCACCATCGCGGCGCGGTAGTCGTCCCAGTCCGGGTGCTCGCCCTGCATCGCGCGGTAGTAGGCGACGAGCTCGTCGCAGGTCGCGTCGTCGGGTGCCTGCGCCACCGGCGACAGGTCGGCCTCGCCCTCGAGCACGACGTAGGACCAGAAGTCCTCGGCCGTGACGTACAGCGAGACGCGCGGGTCGCGGCGCAGGTTGCGGGTCTTGGCCCGGTCGTCCGTGAGCGAGACGCGGACGACCCCCTCGTCGTCGGTCCACTGGAAGACGTTGGAGGTCTGCGGACGACCGTCGGCCTTGAGCGTCACGAGCACGCAGCGGCGCTGCGCGCGGGTGTAGTCGAGCGCGGCGGCGAGGTCCACGGCCAGCCCCTTCCTCGGCGGGCGCCGTCCCGGTGCGGACGGGCTCCGTTGCGCACGGTAACCGCCCCCGGCCTGCGACGTCTCAGCCTTCCGGGCGCGCATTCTCAGCGTGCGCATAAGGAGCGGGGAGACGATGGCCAGGCACGTTCGCCGCTCGACCGGAAGGACCGACATGGAGCAGCAGGACCGACCCGGCTGGAACCCGCCCCCCGCGCAGGACGCCCCGATGCTGTCCGCGCCGGAGACGGTCGCCTCGGCCACCCCTCCGGGCCTCCGCCGCTCGCGCATCGGCACCGGTGTCGCGGTCGCCGCGATCGCGATCGGCGCGGTCGGCATCGCCGGCACGGCGTACGCCGCGAACGCCTCCAACTCGCCGAGCCCCAACGCTCCGAGCGGCAGCTACAGCAACCGCAACGGCACCAGCCCGAGCGGCACGGCGCCGAGCGCCGGCGCGCCGAACGGCATGATGCCGGGGGCCAACGGCCAGGGCATGCCCGGCCGCGGCGACGGCGACGGCGGTCGTGGCCACGGCATGGGTCCGGGCATGGGCTTCGGCATGGGCATGGGGATCCACGGCTCGTTCGTCACCAAGAAGCAGGGCGGCGGCTACCAGACCGTCGACACCCAGCGCGGCGCCGTCACGGCCGTCTCGAAGGACTCCATCACCGTCAAGAGCGAGGACGGCTTCAGCGCGACCTACGTCGTCACCGCCGACACGATGGTCAACGCCAAGCGCGACGGCATCGCCTCGGTGAAGGTCGGCGACCAGGTCGGCGTCCTGGGCATCGAGAGCGCGGGCAAGACCAACGCCGTGCAGATCGTCGACCTCACCCAGATGAAGGACAGCCGGCAGAAGTGGGCACCGCCGGCACCCAACGGCAACGGCAAGGCCTCCCCCGCGCCGAGCCAGTCCGGCACCGCCTGACCAGACCTGCACGACCAGCACGACCAGCACGACCCCTCCAGGGCGAAGGGCCCCCGACGACTCCGCATCGGGGGCCCTTCGTCGTGCTCGGGTGGTCTCGGCCGCTCAGAGGTAGAGGCCGGGGGCGCCGTCCTGGACGCGGGCGGCGGCGAGGGCGTGCACGTCGCGCTCGCGGAGCAGGACGTAGGCCTGGCCCTGCAGCTCGACCTCGGGATGGTCCTCGGGGTCGAAGAGCACCTGGTCGCCGACGTGGATCGTGCGGACGTTGGGTCCGATCGCCACGGTGCGCGCCCACATGAGGCGCTTGCCGACCGCGGCGGTCGCGGGGATGAGGATGCCGCCGGTCGAGCGGCGGTCGCCGTCGGCGTCGTCGACGTGCACGAGCAGCCGGTCGTGCAGCAGCTTGATCGGGACCGAGCCGTCGGCGTTCGGCGTGGTGTCGGGATGGGTCACGGGAGGTGGTACGGCGCGGGTCGCGCGTCAGCCGCGACGGCGACGACGGCGCAGGACCGAGATGCCGATGAGGGCGACGACGACGCCGGCCGCGATCGCGACCTTGTCGGGCTTGATGCCGCCGTACTCGTCGACGAAGACGCTCTTGACCTTCTCGACCTGACGGGCGACGACGTTCTTGGGGTTCACGTACTCCTGCAGGTCGTCGAGCTTGCCCGCGAGGCTCTCGCGCGCCTTGACCAGGTCGGCCTCGATCTCGTCCATCGAGCGCGGCGGCGGCGGGGTGGAGTCGGCCCCGGCGGACTGGGTGGCGTCGGCCTTGAGGGCGGCGGCCTTGTCCTTGACCTCGTCGGTCGCCGCGGCGACGTCCTTGCGCGCGGAGCCGGTGGCGGCGACCGCCTTGTCCTTGGTCGCGGTGCCCGCGTCCTTGGCGGCGGTGCCCGCGTCCTTCACGGCTGCCCCGGCGTCCATGGCGGCGTCGGAGGCCTTGGCGCCGGCGTCCTTGGCCGCGTCCTTGGCCGAGGCGGCGGCGTCCTTCGCGGCGTCGCCCGCCGTGCTGGTGGCGCCCTTGGCCGCGTCGGCCGCCTTGCCGGCGGCGTCGGTCGCCGCGTCCTTCGTGGAGGCGGCGGCGTCCTTCGCGGCATCGGTCGCCTTCGCGGCGGCGTCGGCGACGGAGTCGAGGGCGTCGGAAGCGGTACCGGGTGCGTCAGTCACAGGCCGAGCCTACGCCGCAGCGCCTGCCGCGGCAGGCGGAGGGCAGGGCTCGAGCTGCGCGCGTCCGGGCGCGGGCGGATCGCGGCGGGGTCAGACCGGGTCGGGCTCGGGGTCGTTCCGCCGCGCCGTGACGCCGTCGCTCACGTCGACGTGGTCGTGGCCGTCGACGTGGATGCTCCCGTCGGCGTGGACGTGCGCGGTGGCGGGCAGCGTCTCGGCAGCGGCCTGCTCATCGACGCCGAACGCGGGGCGCACGGGCTTGAGGTTCTGCGACCACTTCTCCTCGATGCTGCCGACGTACCAGACGAGGACGGCGACCACCCACGTCAGCACGAACAGGCCGACGATGACGAAGCCGACGTTGTTCAGGTCGAGCGAGCCGATGGCATAGAGCGGCCCGCTGGTGATGTCGAGCTTCTCCACGAAGATGCTGACGATCTCGATGACGCCGATGACGAGCGCGACGGCGACCGAGAGCCCGGTGATGATGATGTTGTAGTAGATCTTGCGCACCGGCTGCGAGAAGGCCCAGCCGTAGGCGTAGACCATGAAGACGCCGTCGATCGAGTCGAGCAGGCTCATGCCCGCGGCGAACAGCACCGGCAGGCAGAGGATCGCGTACCAGGGCAGCGACAGCGCGGCCGCGCCGCCCGCGAGGACGAGCAGCGACACCTCGGTCGCCGTGTCGAAGCCGAGACCGAACAGCAGCCCGACGGGGTACATGTGGCGCGGCTTGCGCACGGCCTTGGTGACGCCGCCGAGGATGCGGTTCATGAAGCCGCGCTGCGAGAGGTGGTGCTCGAGCTCCACCTCGTCGAAGTCGCCGTTGCGCATCCCCTGGAAGACGCGCCAGATCTTGGCCAGCACGATCAGGTTGATCAGGCCGATGAGGATCAGGAACGTGCCCGACACGCTGGTGCCGATGAGGCCGAGCGTCTGCTGCAGCCGCGAGCCGTCGTCCTCGACCTGACCGACGAGGGTCTTCACGCCGAGGCTGAGCAGGAAGCAGAGGCCGAAGACGACGCTCGAGTGCCCGAGCGAGAACCAGAAGCCCACCGACACCGGCTTCTGCCCGTCGGTGATGAGCTTGCGGGTCGTGTTGTCGATCGCGGCGATGTGGTCGGCGTCGAACGCGTGGCGCATGCCGAGGGTGAAGGCGGTGATGCCCAGGCCGATCCCGAAGATGCCGCTGCTGCCGATCGCCAGGTTCTGCGGCGCGACGATCCCGATGAGGGTGCCCCAGCCCAGGATGTTGAGGAACAGCACGAAGGCGGCCATGCCCCCGAGGACCCACCAGTCCTTGCGGGAGAGGTCGAGACGGCGGCTGGGCAGCGCCTCGTCGACGAGGGCCTGCTCGGCCGGGGTCAGCATGGGCTGCGCACTCATGCGGGGAACCCTACTGCGAACCCTTTGCACCTGCGAGAGGGAAGCAGAAGGCCTGGTCAGCGCGCTGTGAGCGCGATCGCGGGGACCGCCCCGGAGCCGGGTCCCCGCCCGGGCACTAGCCTCGCCGTGATCGCCCGATCCCGCACCCTGGAGACCCGATGACCGAGAACGCCGCCGTCCGGCTCGAGCCCGGCGACGCCGCCCCGCCCCTGGGCCTCACCGACGACCACGGCGACGTCCACACCTGGAAGGACCACGCCGGCCAGCGCGTCGTGCTCTACGTCTACCCGGCCGCGATGACCCCGGGCTGCACGACCCAGGCGTGCGACTTCCGCGACTCGCTGGACTCGCTCGCGGCCGCCGGCATCACGGTGCTGGGCCTGTCCCCCGACAAGCCGGAGAAGCTCGCGAAGTTCCGCGAGAAGGAGGGGCTGACCTTCCCGCTGCTCTCCGACCCCGAGAAGAGCGTGCTCGCGGCGTACGGCGCCTACGGCGAGAAGAAGCTCTACGGCAAGACGGTGGTCGGCGTGATCCGCTCGACGTTCGTCGTCGACGTCGACGCGAAGGGCAAGCCGAAGATCGAGCGCGCGATGTACGCCGTGAAGGCGACCGGCCACGTCGCGAAGCTCCGCCGCGACCTCGGCATCGCCTGACGACGCCGACGTAACGGAAACATGATCATGTTTCCGTTACGTCCGGTGGCGGTCGGCGGCGCTGGTCCGTGCGGGCAACTCGCTGCCGGACCGGACCCGCGCGCGGCATGCTGACGTCGCGGTCCGCGCTCGGGCGGGCGCGAGGCGGAGGGACCCCGGATGGACGTCCTGCAGAACGGGCTCATCGACCCGCTGTCGCGGCTGCTGTGGAACTACGTGCTGGTCTACCTGCTCGTCGGGGCCGGCATCTGGTTCACGGTGCGGACGCGCGCGGTGCAGTTCCGGCTCTTCGGCCTGATGCTGCGGACGATGCTCGGCTCGCGGTCGGGCGCCGACGGCGGCATCTCGTCGTTCCAGGCCTTCGCGGTCGGGCTCGCCTCGCGCGTCGGCACCGGCAACATCGCGGGCGTTGCGATCGCGCTGACCCTCGGCGGCCCCGGCGCGGTCTTCTGGATGTGGGTCGTCGCGCTCCTCGGCATGGCGACCGGGCTCGTCGAGGCCAGCCTCGCGCAGCTCTACAAGGTGCGGTGGCCGGACGGCTCGTTCCGCGGCGGTCCGGCCTACTACATCCAGCGCGGCCTCGGGTCGCGCAAGGGTGGCGTGGTGTTCGCCGTGCTCCTCGTCTTCACCTTCGGCGTCGCGTTCAACATGGTGCAGGCCAACACGATCAGCGACGTGCTCGCCTCGGCGCACACGGTCGACCGCACGACGACGGCCATCGTGCTGGCGCTGCTCACGGCACCCATCGTCTTCGGCGGCGTGCGCCGCATCGCCAAGGTCGCGGAGGTCGTGCTGCCGGTCTTCGCGGGGATCTACGTGCTGCTCGCGCTGGTGATCGTGCTGCTCAACATCTCCGAGGTGCCGACCGTCCTCTCGGAGATCGTGCAGTCGGCGTTCGGCCTCGACCCGGCGCTGGCCGGCACGGCGGGCGGCATCACCGCGGCGATGCTCAACGGCGCCAAGCGCGGCCTGTTCTCCAACGAGGCCGGCATGGGCCGCGCGCCGAACGCGGCCGCCACCGCGACCGTCGACCACCCGGCGAAGCAGGGGCTGGTCCAGTCGCTCGGCGTCTTCGTCGACACCATCGTCATCTGCTCGGCGACGGCGTTCATCATCCTGGTCGCCGGCCCGACCGTGTACTCCCCCGGCGAGACCAGCGACTCCGCCGGGGCGTCGCTGACGCAGCAGGCGGTGGCCGCGTCCCTCGGCGACTGGACGACGTGGCTGATGACCGTGCTGATCTTCGTCTTCGCGTTCTCGTCGGTGCTCGGCAACTACTCCTACGCCGAGGTGAACCTCGACTTCCTCGGGGCGAAGGAGCGCGGCCTCAACGTCTTCCGGGTCGTCGTCATCCTCTCGGTGCTCGCCGGCTCGGTCGTGGCGCTGGAGTCGGTGTGGGCGATCGCCGACGTCGCCATGGGCCTCATGGCGCTGGTGAACCTGACCGCGATCCTGCTGCTGGGCCGCTGGGCGTTCGCCCTGCTCGCCGACTTCGAGCGGCAGCGGCGCGCGGGCCGCGACCCGTCGTTCTCGACCGCGACGGCCGAAGGGCTACCGGGCGAGGTGCCCGGCGACGTCTGGGCGGCTCACTCGACCGCGTGACCGGCGGCGACCCACGCGAGCGTCCCGCCGGCGACGTTCACGGCGTCGTAGCCCTGCGGGGCCAGCCACTGCACGACCTGCGCGGAGCGGGCGCCCGACCGGCAGATCACGTTCAGCCGGCGGTCGCGGGGCACGTCGGGCAGGCGCACCGGGAGCACCGACATCGGGATCGACACCGCGCCGGGCACATGGCCCGAGGCGAACTCGTCGACCTCGCGGACGTCGAGGATGTAGGCGTCCGGGTCCGCGACGAGCTCCGCGACGTCGACCGTGGGGACGCCGTAGGGGTCGAGGTGCACGAGGTGTCCTCCCGGACGGTCAGGCGAGGGACAGGAAGAGCTTCTCGAGCCGCGCGCGGTCCAGGGGCGGCTCCTCGCCCCTGGCCTCCGCCGCGACGCACGCCGCCATGCCGCACGACACGATCGTGAAGGCCGCGCGGTCGACCGCCTTCGAGGCGGCCGAGAGCTGGGTGACGATGTCCTCGCAGTCGCGACCCTCCTCGATCATGGTGAGGATGCCCTCGATCTGCCCGCGCGCGCGGCGCAGCCTCGTGGCCACGGCGGCGGCGGACTCCTGGTCGAGCTGCATGACGATCCCCCCAGAGGTCGGGACGGCGGTCAGTCCGGCCGTCACGGTGTCACGGCCTGAGGAGATTCCACCACGAGCGCGACGTCGGGGCGCGCAGCACGCAGGGTCGACATCCCCCCGTCGAGGCTCGCGGAGTCGACGCCGTGGGCGCCGAGGATCCGGTGGGCGAGGTAGGAGCGGAAGCCCGACTCGCAGATCCCCCGCACCGGACGGCCGTCGGCGAGCTCGAGCACCTCGTCGATGCGGTCGCGCAGCTCGGTGTGCGGGACGTTGACGGCACCGGGCAGGTGGTCCTTGCGGTACTCGGCGGGCGTGCGCACGTCGAGCAGCAGCACGGAGCCATCGAGGTAGCGGTCGACGTCGTGCGCCGACCAGAGCACCAGCGTGCCGTCGAGGACGTTCTGGGCGATGAACGCGGCCATGTTGACGGGGTCCTTCGCGCTGCCGAACGGAGGCGCGTAGGCGAGCTCGAGCTCCGCGAGGTCGTCGACGTCGAAGCCGGCGCGCAGCGCGGTCGCGAGGACGTCGATGCGCTTGTCGACACCGGCGCGACCGACGGCCTGGGCGCCGAGGAGCTTGCCGTCGGGCGCGAACAGCACCGCGAGGTGCACCTTCTCCGCACCCGGGTAGTAGCTCGCGTGGTCGTTGGGCTGCAGGTGCACGACGTGGTGCTCGACGCCCGCGGCCTTCAGCCGCCGCGAGGTCGGACCGGTGACGGCGGCGGTGAGGCCGAAGACCCGGACGATCGCGGTGCCCATGACGGGCCGCGAGACGTTGTCGCGTCCCATGATCGAGTCGGCGGCTACGCGGCCCTGCCGGTTGGCCGGACCGGCGAGCGGCACGACGCCCGGCGCGCCGGTGACGAAGTCGTGCACCTGGATCGCGTCGCCGACCGCCCAGACGTACGGGTCGCTCGTGCGCTGGTCCGGCGTCACGACGACGGCACCCGCGGGCGAGAGGTCGAGACCGGCGGCGCGGGCGAGCGCGGTGGAGGGGCGCACCCCGACGCCGAGCAGCACGACGTCGGCCGGGAGCCGCGAGCCGTCGGCGAGGACGACGTCGACGGCGTGCGCCGTCGTGGTGTCCTCGATCGCTGCGAGGCCGACACCCGTGCGGACGTCGACGTCGTGCGCGAGGAGCTCGGCCTCGACGAGCGCGGCCATCTCGGCGTCGATCGCGGGGAGCACCTGGGGAGCGAGCTCGACCAGCGCGACGTCGAGGCCGCGGTGGCGGAACGCCTCGACGGTCTCGAGGCCGATGAAGCCGGCACCGATCACCACGGCGCGGCGGGCGCCGCCGTCGAGCATGGCGCGGAGCGCGTCGGCGTCGGGGACGGTGCGCAGCGTGCGGACCTCGGGGCGGTCGACGCCGGGCAGCGGCGGCACGATCGGCTCCGCACCCGTGGCGAGCACGAGGGCGTCGTAGGGCTCGGAGTACGTCGTGCCCGCGCGGTGGTCGCGCACCTCGACGGTGCGCGCCTCGCGGTCGATCCCGACGACCTCGTGGTGCGTGCGCACGTCGAGGTCGAGCGAGGCCTTGAGGGTCTCCGGGGTGTGCAGCAGGAGCTTGGAGCGCTGAACGATCTCGTCGCCGACGTGATAGGGCAGGCCGCAGTTGGCGAACGAGACGTCGCCGCCCTTCTCGAGCACGACGATGCTCGCGCTCTCGTCGAGCCGGCGCAGACGAGCCGCCGCCGACATCCCACCGGCCACGCCGCCGACGACCACGATCCGCTTCATCTCCACGACCTCCGAGCTCGTCCGTTCTTGAGCATCATCATATACCCCCAGGGGTATTGATGCAGAACCGAGCGCGGCCCCTTCCCGCCGCGTGGGAGGCTCGGCCCGTGCGCCGCGCGTGGTTGACCCGCAACCTGCTCGTGCTGACCGCCGTCTCCCTCACCCAGGACGCGGCGAGCGAGCTGCTCTACCCGCTCCTGCCGCTCTTCCTCACCGGCGTGCTGGCCGCTCCCCCGGTGGTGCTCGGCGTGGTCGAGGGCTGCGCGGAGGCGGCCGCCGGGATCTCCAAGTACGTCGCCGGGCGCTGGTCGGACGGCCGCCGACGGCTGCCGTTCGTGACGACCGGGTACGGCATGGCCGCGCTCGGCAAGGTGATCGTCGCCGCGTCGTACGTGTGGCCGATGGTCCTCGTCGGGCGCGTGGTCGACCGGCTCGGCAAGGGCGTGCGGTCGGCACCGCGCGACGCGCTCATCGCGTCGTCGACGTCGCCGAAGGACTTCGGCCGCGCGTTCGGCTTCCACCGGATGGGCGACTCGGCCGGCGCGATCATCGGACCGCTGCTCGCGCTCGCGGCGCTCGCCGCCCTCGACGGGAACGTGCGCGCTGCGATGTGGTGGGCCGTCGTGCCCGCGGTGCTCTCGACGCTGCTGACGCTGCTCGTCGTCGAGCGCAGGTCGTCCGCCCGGGCGCAGGCCCCCACGACCTCTCCCGAGCCCGACGAGCACCGCGTGCCGCGCAGCCCGCTGCCGCGCGAGTTCTGGCGGGTGTGCCTGGTGCTGGTCGGCATCGCCGTCGTGAACTTCCCCGACGCCCTGCTGCTCCTGCGCGTCTCCGAGCTCGGCTTCACCACCACGCAGGTCGTGCTCGCCTACGTCGTCTACAACGTCGTCTACACGCTCGGCTCCTACCCCGCGGGCGCGTGGTCGGACCGGCTGCCGCGGCCGCTCGTCTACGGCGTCGGGCTGGTCGCCTTCGCCGCGGCGTACGCCGGGCTCGCCGTCGTCGGGCACAGCGGCTGGGTCTTCGTGCTGCTCGCGGTCTACGGCCTGTTCCCCGCGTTCACCGACGGCGTCGGCAAGGCGTGGATCTCGACGCTCGTGCCCGAGGAGCACCGCGGCCGCGCGCAGGGCGTGTTCCAGTCGCTGTCCAACGGCGCGGTGTTCCTCGCGGGGCTGTGGGCCGGCCTCACCTGGACCCTCGGCCCGGGCCAGGGCGTCGTACCGCTGCTGGTGTCCGGCGTGCTGGGTCTGGTCGCGGGGCGGTGCTCATGGTCGGCCGGCACCGGGTGACCGGTCGCCCCGTCCCCGTCTGACCGCTGCGGTCCGGGTCGGCCCTCTCGCCTACGCTGGCGACGTCACGCGGACGTGGTGGAACTGGCAGACACGCAGGGTTTAGGTCCCTGTGCTCTCACGAGCGTGCGGGTTCGACCCCCGCCGTCCGCACAGAAGCCCGCTGGCGGGCCGGACGGTCGTGGCGGAGGGTGGGGGCATGGACGAGGTCGTGGTGGTCGACGCTCCCGAGCGCGGTCGGTGGGAGGCACGGGTCGGCGACGTGGTCGCCGGCGTCGCGGTCTACCGGCGCGAGAGCGGCTTCGTGGAGTTCGTGCACACCGAGGTCGAGCCCGAGTTCGAGGGGCGCGGGATCGGCGGGGCGCTCGCGCGGACCTCGCTCGATGCGGCCCGGCGCGACGGTCTGCGCGTCGTCGCCAGCTGCCCGTTCTACGCCGCGTGGATCGGCAAGCACCCCGACTACCAGGATCTCCTCGCCGAGGCCTGAGGGCCGGAGCCGCTAGAGCCGCAGCGGCTTCACCGGGGCGGCGATCAGCGTGGGGTCGTTCTTCCAGTCGACGCCGGGCACGTCGATGAACAGCTCGATCTCGTTGCCGTCGGGGTCGGCGATGTAGAGGCTGTGGGTGACCGTGTGGTCGCTCGCGCCGAGGATCGTGACGTCGTTCTCCTGCAGGACGCCCAGCGCGTCGCGCAGCTCGTCGTCGCTGTCGCCGACCTTGAGCCCGAAGTGGTAGAGCCCGATGTGCCGTCCCTGCGGGAGACCCGCGGCGTCCTCGCCCACCTCGATGAGGAGCAGCTCGTGGTGCGTCCGGTTCGACGGCGCGTTGAACGCGGCCGCCGGGAACCGGAGGGTCTCCTCCGGGTCGCCGCCGAGGATCGGGCGCCAGCCCAGCACGTCGCGGTAGAAGTGCACGGACCGCTCGAGGTTGCGCACGTAGAGCACCAGGTGCCCGAGCTCCTTGACCTCCATGGCCGACCTCCCTCGTCGAGAGCCCGAACCTAGCGCGCGGCCTGCTCCTCGGGGAGCGGTTGCGGGCGGCCGAACAGCCAGCCCTGCGCATGGGTCCAGCCCTGCTCGAGGAGGATCGCGGCGTCGTCCTCGGTCTCCACGCCCTCGGCGATGCTGCAGATGCCGAGGCTGGTCGCCAGCGCCGACAGCCCGGCTGCGAGCACTGCGGCCTTGCCGTCCTGGTCGAGCAGCCGGCGGGTGAACGACGCGTCGAGCTTGAGCCCGTTGATCGGCAGGTCGCGCAGCAGGCTGATGCTGGAGTAGCCGGTGCCGAAGTCGTCGACGTGGATGCCGATGCCGGCGGCGCGCAGCACCGCGAAGTCGGGCTGCAGCGACTCGAGCAGCGGCAGGATGCCGGTCTCGGTCACCTCCACGACGATCCGCTCGCAGGGCACGTCGTACGCCGAGACCGTCTCCTCGATCGCGCGCCGCCAGCCGGCCTCCTGCAGGTGCCGCGGCGACATGTTCACGCTGACGTGGCCCACGAGGTCGTCGCGCGCGGACAGCGCGCGGCAGACCACGTCGAGCACGTACCTGTCGATGTCGACGATGAGCCCGGACGCCTCGGCGATCGGGAGGAAGTCCAGCGGCGGGACCAGGCCGCGGTCCGGATGGTTCCAGCGCACCAGCGCCTCGTGGCCGACGACCCGCCTCGTCGCGAGCTCGACGAGGGGCTGGTAGTGCACGACCAGCTGCTCGGACACGATCGCGTTGCGCAGCTCGTCCTCGGTCGTGAGCCGCTGCATCGCCTGCTTGTGCATGCTGCGGTCGAAGTAGGAGATGCGCCCGCGACCGGACTCCTTGGCGCGGGACAGCGCGGCGTCGCTGTCGCGCAGCAGCGCCTGCGGCGTGCTGCGCTGGTTCGACACCGCGACGCCGATGCTCGCGCCGAGGATGACCTGGTGGCCGTGCACGACGAGCGGCCGCGCCGCCTCGCGCAGCAGCCGCTCGGCGACGGCCCCCGCCTCGCCGGCGTCGTGGATCCCCGGGACCAGCACCACGAACTCGTCGCCGCCGTAGCGACCGATGCGGTCCTGCGTCCGCAGCGCGGAGCGCATCCGCGACGCCATCTCCTGGAGCAGGAAGTCGCCCGCCGCGTGACCGAGGCTGTCGTTGACGACCTTGAAGTGGTCGAGGTCGACGAACAGGACCGCGACGGACCGGCGCGCCCCGCGGGCCTCGCGCAGCAGGTCGGTGAGCGACTCCTGCAGCCAGGTGCGGTTCTTCAGCCCGGTGAGCGGGTCGTGCAGGTCGCGGAAGCGCAGCAGCTCCGCAGCCGCGTGCTCGGCGGAGATGTCGCGCCACGAGCCCGCGCGACCGATGATGCAGCCGCTGTCGTCGCGCAGCGGCCGCACGTCGGCGGCGAGCCACACCGTCGACCCGTCGCGGCGCAGGAAGCGCGCCTCGTAGCGGGCGGCCCTGCCGGCCGCGAGCTCGTCGCGCGCCCGCTGCACCTCGGGCCGGTCCTCCTCGAGCACGAGGTCCGACACCGTGCGGCCGACGACCTCCTCCGGCGTCCAGCCGAGCAGGTCGCGCACCGACGGGGAGATCCAGTCGATCGAGGGGCCGGGCCCGCCCTCGAACACGACGTCGGAGCCGTGGTCGACCAGCAGCCGGTAGGAGTGCTGCAGGTCCTCGAGCGCGCGCACCGCGCTGGT
>JBGAJT010000240.1:0-5383 GCA_044224785.1 Candidatus Nanopelagicales bacterium
CGACAGCTCGTTCCGTGAGGCGGCGGCACGCGTGCGCGCGCTCTATGCGCGCACGGACGGAGCGGGCACCGCCGCCGAGGCGATCCTGGAGCGTCTCGGGCAGGGCACGAGCACGGGTCGGGTCGGCGAGGTCGGGCGGGCGACGTCGTCGGAGTGACCGGCCGCCTCCTGCGCGCACGTGCGTGCCTGACCGCCGCGGCAGCGCCGGCGGGGTCAGCCGTTCAGCCAGGTCAGGGGCTGCGCCCGGGCGCCCTATCCTGACGGGCACTGGAGCGGCTCGTGGATCGCCGCAGACCGTCGTGGCGCGGGGGGACGAGTGAGCAGCAGCACCGACCTCGCGCGCGCCGAGCCCGACACCGCCGCCGCGGCCGACGACCGACCGAGGGTCGTCGAGGGCCACGACCACCTGCGCCCCGGCTTCGTCGCGGCAGCCCTGCTCGGGGCCGTCGTGGTCGGACTGGCGATCATCGTGTCCAGCCGGGCGCTGCGGGTCCCGCTCGAGAAGACCGACCTCTGGGTCTTCCGCGAGGGCGGCCGGCTCGTTCGGGACGGGCTCCCGCTGTACGACGTGAAGTTCGAGCCCGGCTTCTGGACCTACCCCCCGTTCGGCGGCGACGTGATGGTGCCGCTCACGCTGCTGCCCGTCGACCGGCTCATGATCGCCTACTGGCTCGTCAACCTGGTCGCCCTCGCCGCGTTGATGAGGCTGTCGTTCACGACCGTGCTGCAGCGCATCCCCGGACGCGCGACCCGATGGAGCGCGGTGCTCGGCCTCACGCTCGCGGGCCTGCTGCTGTACCCGGTGACCAACACGATCGGGATGGGGCAGCTGGGGGTCCTCCTCACGCTCGCCTGCGTCGTCGACGTCGTGCTGGTGGGCCGGGGGCACGGGCGCTGGCAGGGGGTCCTCGTCGGCCTGCTCACGGCCGTGAAGCTCACCCCCGCCGTCTTCATCCCCGTGTGGTGGCTGGCCCGCCGGCGTCGGGCCGCCGTCGTGGCTGCGGCGACCGTGGCCGCGTGCTGGACCTTCTCGGCGCTGCTGCGACCGGTCGACACGCGCGACTGGATCGTGCGCGGCATCCTGTTCAACACCGACCGGCAGATCGGCGGGCACGGGCATGGCGCCGACAACCAGTCCCTGCACGGACTGGTGGACGGCCTGCCGTCCGGGCTCGTCACCCCTGCGTGGCTGCTGCTCGGCCTGCCGGTCCTGGTGCTCGGCCTGCTCTGGGGCTCGCGGGCGGTCCGTGGCGGCCAGCTGCTGGAGGCCGCCGCCATCACCGGGCTGACGAGCCTGCTCCTCTCGCCCATCTCGTGGCAGCACCACGGCGTGTGGGTCGTCCCCGCGATCGGGGCGCTGGTCGGCCGGCCCGGGTCCCGCCTGCGCAACGTCCTGCTCGCGGTCGTCGTCGCGACCCTCGCCCTCTGCGTGTTCGTTGCGGCCTACGACCTGCAGGTGATGACCTATCTCGTGCTCCTCGGCATGCTGGTACTCCAGGTTCGTGACTCGTCCAGGTCGGAGGTCGTGGTGAACGGGCTCGACAGCTCGCCCGAGCGCTACCAGCGCGAGGCCTACCACGACGTCATGTACACCGGGGCCGTCGGCACGTTCTCCGGGCTCGTGCACCGGATCATGGAGCGCCCCTTCCGCGGCCGCAGCTCGGGCGCGGTGCTCGAGCTCGGTGCCGGGGCCGGGCAGCACGCGGCGTACGTCGAGACCTTCGACAGCTACCTCGAGACCGACATCGCGCCGCGGCCCCCGCGCGGACCGGAGCCGCGCGCCGGCATCGAGCGGCGCATCGTCGACGCCCAGGACCTCAGCGCGTTCCCCGACGCCACCTTCGACCGCGTCATCGCGACCTGCCTGCTCGCCCACCTGGACCAGCCCGAGAAGGCACTGCAGGAATGGCGCCGCGTCACCAAGCCGGGCGGGACGGGGACGATCTACGTGCCGTGCGAGCCGGGCATGCTGCTGCGCCTGGCCCGGGCCACGATCATGGTGCCGAAGGCGCGCCGCTTCGACCAGGACCACGTGGCGACCGTCTACCGCGAGCACCGCAACCACTACCCGGCGATGCGCATGCTCATCGACAGCACCTACAGCGACGACGACGTGCGCCGCAGCAGGTGGCCGGTGCCGTTCGTGGGCTGGAACTTCCGGCTCTTCGACGTCGTGCACGCGACCAGGAGCGAGCAGGCCTAGGCCGGGACGAACGGTCGGCACCGCCGAGTACGGTCGCGGCATGCCCAAACTTGTAGCGCCGTTCACCGTCGCCGCACGTCCCGCCGACCCACCTGCGGGAGCGCCTCCGTTCGTGGGCCGCACCGTCTTCGACAAGGAGTTCCACGGCGACCTGGTCGCGCGCGGCGTCGTCGAGATGGTCTACGCCGCCGGCGCCGACGGGCCGCTGCACTACGTCGCACTCGAGCGGATCGAGGGCGAGCTGCACGGCCGCAGCGGATCGTTCGTCCTCGAGCACGTCGGGTCGATGGCCGGCGGCGTGCCGTCGCTGGTGCTCACGGTCGTGCCAGGTTCCGGCACCGACGATCTCGCCGGCCTCACCGGGACGGGCACGATCGTGCACGCGCCCGACGAGGCGATCGATTGCTTCCTGCGCACGCGCATGGACGGGCTCGCGATCGGCGGCTTCCTCGGCGTGCCGAAGTACCTCGACAGCAAGGCCGCGGCCGCCGCGGCCCTCGCGCCCGACATCGTCACGAGCACCGCGCCCGCGACGCTCGGCGGCCAGAAGAAGGTCGCGGGCGGAGCGATGTCGTCGGCCAGCAGCCAGGCGTTCACCGCCGCCGGCTCGGAGTGGGCCTGGGTGGCGGCGTACGGATCGCGCAGCAACCCCACCGTCTACGTCGCGTTCGACATGCCCATGGCCGACCGGCCCGCGGCGTACCGGTCGCTCACCGACCACGGTGCCGCGACGCAGTTCGTCTCCAAGTTCACCGCCGACGCGACCGCCGGAGCCGCAGGCAACCTCGTGATCGGCGACGCCAAGGAGTACGCGAGCCCGGTGGGCGGCCGCACCTGGTGCATGCCGATTACCGCAGCGGGCAACGGCGGCGGGATGTGCCTGTGGACCAACGGCAAGGAGGGCCTGGCGACGGTGGTGCTGCCGGGCGTCGTCGAGTCGGCCGCGAAGAGCACGCTGACCGCGCTCGGGCAGATGGCCAAGCTCACGACGAAGGCCGCCACCTCGTCCTGACCCAGCAGACGACGAACGGCCGGTGCGACCCGCGAGGGTCGGTACCGGCCGTTCGATGTTCCGAGCGGACGTCAGCCCGCGAGGGCCTTCGCCTTCAGCGCGTCGAACTCCTCCTGGGAGATCGCGCCCTTGGTGAGCAGGTCGTGCGCCTTCTCGATCTGCGCGGCGGAGTCGGTACCGCCGGAGGCAGCGGCGACGCTGCGGATGTAGTCCTGCTGCGCCTTCGCGGCCACCTCGTACTGCGCCACGTCGCGCTGGGCCATCGCCTTGCCGTTCGCGATGACGTAGATCAGCATGCCGAGGAGCGGCAGGATGAAGATGAAGATCAGCCAACCGGCCTTGACCCATCCGCTGCTCTCGTGGTTGCGGAAGATGTCGATGATGATGCGGAACAGCATCATGAAGAAGACCACCATGAAGAACACGATGATCAGCCACCAGATCCACTCGCCGAAGCTCATGGTCACGCCCTTTCGTCGTTCGAGCGGCCGCGCTGCTTGCGAGGTCCGTCGGCAGCAACGGTAGTCCTACGCCGCCGCGGCGCAGCGCCCGACAGCGCCGCCGTCCAGCATCTGGTGCGGGTCAGCCCTTCGCCCGCGGCGGGAGCACGCGGTCGAGCGCCAGCAGCACGAGGGCGAGGACGACGGCGATGACGAGGATGACCCCGACGAACGCGAGCACCGACGCGAGCCCGTTCTTCGCGACGTCGAGGAACGGGTACGGGTAGGCGCCGACGGCGGCACCCCGCACGAGCGCCATCAGGGCCCATCCGATCGGGAGCACCAGCGAGGGCGCGATGGTGCGCGCGGTGAGCAGGCCGCGCGGGCCGGCCAGCAGCCAGACCACCGCCGTCAGCAGCGGGACCACCACGTGCAGCGCGGTGTCGCTCACGAGGTCGGCGCCGGACTTGCCGCCGGTGGCCAGGATCAGCCGGTAGACGATGCCGGTGATCACGATCATCAGGACGCTGTCCAGGCGCAGCGCGCGCCACACCGTGCCCACGACGTCGTCGCGCGAGAACAGCGCGGGACGCAGCCAGAGCACCGTCAGCGCCACGGCGACGGTGATGTTCGACCAGATCGTGAAGTAGGTGATCCAGTCGAAGAGCCGCTCGTACCACTGGTCGTGGCCCGAGGCGAGGTTCCCCAGGATCGACAGCTTGGTGGGGTCCTCCTTGCCGAGGTAGTAGCCGCTGACCGACAGGTACGCCGAGAACAGCACGGCGCACCAGGCGACGACGGCGTTGATCGCGAGCAGCGGTCGACCCCAGCCGGGGGTGCGCAGGTCGGTGGCCATGGCAGCGGACCCTACGCGCCGACGGCAGCGCCGCAACCCGGTCGCGCGCCGCGACACGATCGCCGACACGCGGTTAGCGTGGTCGACGACGAGCACGAGCGTCTCCTGGGGCGGCGACGACGCTCTCGCCAGCGACGAGGAGCAGCGGTGCCCGACCCCGAGCGTCCCGCCTGGACCGGCCTGGCCGCCTCCGCCCTCGACGGCTTCCCCGACGCGGTGATCCTGCTCGAGGCCGTGCGCGACGCCGACTGTTGTGTGGTCGATGCACGCGTCCTCGACGTCAATGCCGCCTGCGCCAGCGACCTCCGGACGACGCGCGACGCCCTGCTCGACCAGAGCATCACGGCCGCGGTGCCCTTCGCCGATCGGATGCTCGAGCACGTGACTCTCGCGCTCGAGTCCGACGAGGCGCTCGTCGTCGACAACGTGATGGTCGAGAACGTCTACGACCACTTCCGGATGATGCTCGACGTCCGCGGGGTGCGGGTGGGCGACGACACCGTGATGCTCTCGTGGCGCGACGTCACCGCCTATGCGGACCTGCTCGACGCCGCCGTGATGGCCGAGCACCGGCAGCGCCTGCTGGCCGAGAACGCCTCCGACATCGTGCTGCTGCGCGGCACCAGCGGCATCACGACCTGGGTCTCGCCGTCGGTGTCGGCGCTGCTCGGCTGGACCGTCGAGGACATCGAGGGCACCGACCTGCTCGACATCGTGCATCCCGACGACCGCGCCGGCGTCCTTGAAGACGCCATTGAGGCTCGTCACGAGCTCTGCTTTCGCAGCTCTATCCACCAGCACCACTCCTGAATGCGAATGGAGGAGGTCCTCCGTCCGCGGGTTGCACCCTGCCGCCCAAAGCCGCTCGCTTT
>JBGAJT010000241.1:0-5380 GCA_044224785.1 Candidatus Nanopelagicales bacterium
GACCTCGCCGCCCTGCACCCCCACGCCGCCAACGTCGCGCGCGCCCTCGCCGGCCTCGGCGTCGCGGGCCAGGTGCGCGAGCTCGACGACCGGGCCGCCACCGCCGCGGCCGCCGCCGAGCTGCTCGGCATCGAGGTGGGGGCCGTCGCCAACTCCCTGGTGTTCGAGGCCGACGGCAGGCCGCTGCTCGTCATGACCTCGGGTGCGCACCGCGCCGACACCACCAAGCTCGCGAGCATCGTCGAGGCCTCCCGCGAACGCCGGGCCGACGCCGACTTCGTCCGCGCCGCGACCGGCCAGCCCATCGGCGGAGTGGCCCCCGTCGGGCACCCGAAGCCGCTGCGCACCATCGTCGACGTCGACCTCGCGCGCTACGACGTCGTCTGGGCCGCCGGCGGCCACCCGCACTACGTGTTCCCGACGACGGACGACGAGCTGCTGCGCATCACCGCCGGCGAGGCCGCCGAGGTCGGCGAGGGCAAGGCCTGACCCCGCCTCACGCACGGCGGCCCGCGGGAGCGAGGATCAGGAGCCGCCGACCGGCCATCGGCGCGCCAGCGCCACCACGACGACCGACGCGGCCGACACCACGGTCGCGGCGACGCCCAGGAACAGGAGCACCAGCCCCTGCCCGAGGGTGATCGCGGTCAGCGGCGGCGACTCGTCGGACTGCCACAGCGTCACCGTCCCGGCGACGAGCAGCAGCGCGGCGACGGCCGCCGCCCCCCACGCGAACCACTCGGTGCGCGTGGCCTCCTTCGGCTCGCTCGGCGGCGCCGGCTTCCAGGTCGCGGTCATCGCGCCTCCCCCACGTCCACGCGGCCAGGCGGGCCGCGACGTCTCGACCATGGTGGCAGCGGGAGCGCCACCGCGCGGCCGCTTCGCTACGGTGGCGTCCGGTGTGCCGGGAAGCCTGGTCGGCGTCCGCGTCCGCGTGCGTCGAGGAGGTCCGGTCCGGATGACCACGTCATGAGCACCGCCGTCACTGTCGTGCTCTTCGCGCTGGCCACCGCTGCCGCCCTGGCGGCGTCCCACGTCCTCATCGTCCGGCTCGAGCGGATCGGTGCTCGGCTCGCGCTCACCGAGGCCGCGCTGGGTGTGGTGGCGGCGCTGGCCGCCGACATGCCCGAGATCTCGACGGCCGTCACCGCGCTGCTGCAGGGGCAGAACGACGTCGGCATCGGTGTCGTCCTCGGCTCCAACGTCGCGAAGCTCGCGATGCTCATCGGCCTCGCGGGCATCGTCGCCGGGCGCATCGTCGTCGACCGTCGCGTGATCGCGCTCGAGACCGTCGTCGCGATCCCCCTGGCGCTGCTGACCGTCGGCGTCGTCGGCGAGGTCGTCGCTCCCCCGGCGGCGCTGGTCGTGTCGCTGCTCGTCTTCGTCCCCTACGTCGTGCTCCTCGCGCTGCGCCCCGAGCACCGCCGTCGGCTGCGGGTGCCGGAACGGCTGCGCGGCACGCTGTCGGGCGCGGTCGACGAGGAGGAGGAGTACCTCGACATCGAGCCGCCGCGCGGCGGCGGTCTCGACGTCGCGCTCGCTGCTGTGGCCCTCGTGGTCGTGATCGCGGCGTCGGTCGTCGTCGAGCGCACCGGCACCGACCTCGGCGACGCCTGGGGGCTCTCGGACCTCGTCGTCGGCGCGGTGCTCCTCGCGATCGTCACGAGCGTGCCCAACGCCGTCGCCGCCGTGCACCTCGCGCGCCGCGGGCGCGGCGCCGCCACCCTCTCGACCACGACGAACAGCAACAACATCAACGTGATCGTGGGACTGCTGCTGCCCGCCGCGCTGCTCGGCCTCGGCACCGTCACGGGAGCGACGACGCTCACCGCGTGGTGGTACCTCGTACTCACCACCCTGGTCCTCGCGTGGATGTTCCTGCGCCGCGGCCTCGGACGCCTCGAGGGCGTCCTCATCGTCGCGGCGTACCTCGTCTTCGTCGTCCAGCTCCTCCGTTAGCAGGAACGCGCTCTCTACGACGCGTTCCTGCTCACGTTGCGGACGGAGTCAGACGGGCTCAGGCGGAGTCGTGGGCGGCGCGCAGGGCGTCGACGTCGATCTTCGACATCGCCAGCATCGCGTCGCGCGTCGCCGCCGCCTTCGCCGGGTCGGGGTCGGACATGAGCGTGAGCAGCTCGCGCGGCACGATCTGCCAGCTGATCCCCTACCGGTCGACCAGCCAGCCGCACTGGCTGGGCTCGCCGCCCTCGACCAGCGAGTCCCAGTAGTGGTCGACCTGCTCGGAGCCCTCGCACAGCACCGACATCGAGAAGGCCGGCGAGTGCGCGAAGCCGGCCGGGCCGCCGTTGATCCCCTGCACCTTCTGCCCGTCGAGCTCGACGTCGACGACGATGCCGCCGTCGGACAGGATCCGGGCCTCGCCGTAGCGCGAGAAGATCTCGACGTAGCGGGTGAACGCCGCCATCGCGTCGCCGTCGAAGAACCACAGGCAGGGCGTCAGCTCGGCCACGAGCACCTCCAGGGGAAGGGCGCGCCCCGGTCGGTGACGCCGGACCACCGTACGGGCACGATGGCGTCGTGACCACGACCCGTGAGGCGGCCCGCGCGTGAGCGCGTACGCCGTCACCGACCGGCCCGGTGCACCGGAGCCGGTACCGGCCGTCGTGAGCCTGCACCTGTACGGAGTGCACGGATTCGGCGTCGCCCGCGCGCTGGGTCACATGGCCCGCGATCGCGCCTCCGTACTTCGCCTCCCCGGCGCGACGTTCGCGAAGCTGCTCGGCACCGGATCGGGGCGCACCTTCACGCCGCGCGACGCCGACCCCGGTCGCTGGGGCGTGCTGGTCTGCTGGCGCGACGCCGAGGGCCCGGCGCGCTACGAGCAGTCGCGGCAGCACGCGTCGTGGCTCGATGCGTCAGACGAGCACGCCCGGATCCTGCTGCGCCCGTTGGCATCGCGCGGCACGTGGGCGAACCGCACGCCCTTCGGCGATCCCGTCGCGCACCGCTGGGACGGACCGGTCGCCGCGATCACGCGAGCACGTATCGAGCCGAAGTACTGGCGCACGTTCTGGTCGGCGGTTCCGCCGGTGTCGGGCGACCTGCGCGAGGTCGACGGGCTCCGCCTCGCCGTCGGCATCGGCGAGGCACCGGTGGGGCTGCAGGGCACCTTCAGCCTCTGGGACTCCAACGCCGCGCTCACCGAGTTCGCCCACCGCCGCTCGCCCCATCTCGAGGTGATGCGACGCACCCACGAGGTGAAGTGGTACGCCGAGGAGCTCTTCGCCCGGCTCGCCGTCGTCGACGCGACCGGCACGTTCCGCGGCGAGCCGCTGCAGCCGTGAGGGCTACTCCGCGCGGTGCATCGTGCCGTCGTGCTCCTTGAGGTAGGCGTAGGTCTCGCGCAGCACCTGCTCGAGGACGTCGAGGTCGATGTCGGAGAGCCGCTTGAGGTAGACGCACACCTTGCTCGTCGTGTGCCGGCCGAGGTCCGCCAGCAGGTCGGCGTGGCGCGAGGTGCCGTCGAGCAGGTAGATCGTGAGCTTGCCCCTGCGCGGGTAGAAGCTCAGGCACGCGGCGTCGCCCTCGCGCCCGCTGGCGTAGCGGTAGTGGTAGCTGTCGAAGCCGAGCGTGGCCACGTTGTGGACCACCGGCTCGTGCCCGGTGATGCGCCGCATCAGGTCGACCAGGACGTCGGCGTCCGCGGCGGTGACGGCGTCGAGCTCGGCGAGCACGTCGGCGGCGGAGCGGTCCTCGGTCATCGTCGGTCCTCCCTGGATCGGGTCATCGGCGCGAGGCCTTGTCGAGGCGGGCGAGCGCTGACGCGACGGCGCGGCCGGTGGCGGTCGCGTCGGCCTTCGCGGCGGTGAGGTCGGCGCGCGCGTCCGACATCGCAGCCTTCGCCTCGCGCAGCGCCTCGGCCGCTGCCGCCTCCGCGGCCTGCGCGGCGTCGAACGCCTGCTGCGCCTGCGCGAGCGCGGACTCGGCGTCGGCGTCCTGCAGCCGCGCCTCGGCGAGCGCCTGCTCCGCCTCGACCACGGCGCGCTCGCGCTCCTCCTGCGCCGCCTGCGCGCGCTCGTCGGACCGCTGCTGCGCCGGAGTCGGCGGAGCGTCGCCGTCGCGCCGAGAACCGCCGGGCGCAGAAGGCTTCTCGGGCGGTACGGCACCGAGGTCGAACCCGAGCCCGGCGCTCTCCAGCGGTCCGGTGAGCCGTCCGGTGAGCAGCGCCGACGCGGCAGCCTCGTCGACGGCAGCGGCCGTGAACGTCGCCTCGAGCTCGCGCTGGTTCGTGGCCGAGTAGCGCACGTCGTGCTCCTCCGCGAGCGCGCGGGCACGACGGCCCACCTCGGCGAGCAGCGAGGCCCGGTGCCGCCCGAGGTCGCGCAGCGCCGCGGCGTCCCCGGCAATGGTCGCGTCGCGCATCGCGGGCCCGACCGCGATCACGCCCGCGACGACGTCGGGCGCGGTGCGCACGACCTGGTTGGCGAGGAACGCGGTCACCGTCGGCTTGCGCAGCTTCGCCAGCGCCGCAGCCGTCGAGGCAGCGCCCGCCTCGCGCGCCACCGACACGACCGCGGCGCGCGCGTCGACGAACTGCTCGGGCGGCAGCGCGTACAGCTCGTCGGCGAGCTGGTCGAGGTCGACGTCGGCCATGCGCCCATCGTGCCCGGGGATCCGGCGTACGGCGTGCAGCCCGGCCGCACGGGCGGGTCAGCCGGCCCGTGCGCGGGCGGACGACGATCGGGTCAGAGGCCGGGCGGGACCGGCGGGAACGCGGCCGGACGGGGGCCGCCCGACGACGGCACCGGTGCGCGCGGCGGAGCCTGACGCCCCTTGGCCCACAGGTCGCGCAGCAGCCAGGCCGCGGCGCCCAGGAACAGCGGGATCCCGAAGATGTTGCCGTAGCTGAGGACGACGACGAGGAGCACGACCACCACCGTGATGACGATGCGACCGGTCAGCCCGAACGTCGTGGCCGAGGCGCGGCGCCGGGCGCCCTTCTCGTCCCACCGCAGCCGCGTCGCGGCGGGCGTGGTCGTCGGCCCGCCGGGCACGAACCCGGCCGGCTCGGCGACGGAGGGCGGCGCTGCGACGGCACGCAGCGGCACCAGCCCGCTCGACCCCGCCGGCGCCTCCGCCTCCGTGACCGCCGCGGCCGCCGTCGCCGCCCTTGCCGCCCTTGCCGCCGCGCTCGGCGTTGCTGTCGTAGGGGTCGCCTCCCGCGCCGCCGTCGCGCCCGACGCCCTTTGCACCGCCCGCGCCGCCTTTGCCGCCGGGGCCACCCGAGCGGTGCCCGATGGCGACGGCCTCGATCGTCGGGCTCGCATCGACCAGGAACAGGCCGAACGACCCGCCACCCGCGGTGCCACCGCGCGCCGCGCTGCCCCCACAGCCTCCGGAACCGCCGCCGCCGCCACCG
>JBGAJT010000242.1:0-5348 GCA_044224785.1 Candidatus Nanopelagicales bacterium
GTGGGTCCCTGGCCGCCCGACGCCTGGATCGCCCCGCGCGCCGCGGCGACGGGGGCGTCGACGCCCGCGGTGTCGGTCCCGCCGCCCTGCGCCATGTCGTCCTTGCCGCCGCCGCGCCCGGACACCGCGCCGAGGGCGGCCTGCAGGACCTTGTTCGCCGACTGGCCCGCTCCCCGGCCCGCCTCGTTGGTGGCCGCGACGAGGCTGACCTTGCCGTCGGACACCGCGGCGCCGAGCACCACGGACGGGATCTCCTGGCGGGCGTTGTCGCGCCCGCGGGTGACCATCTCGCGCAGGCCGCCGGCGTCGGTGCCCTCGGGCGCGGTGAACGTCCAGAACCGGACCGGCCCGACCTCCTGACCGGTGCCCATGATCCCGTCGAGGTTCACCAGCATCTGCGCCGAGCGCATCTTCGCGATCTCGCGCTCGGCGTCCTTGAGGCGCGTGAGGATGCCGTCGATCCGCTCGGGCAGCTCCTCAGGGCGGGCCTTCACGATCTCGGCGACCTGCGAGAGCAGCACGTGCTCCTTGGCGAGGAAGCGGTAGGCGTCGGCGCCGACCAGCGCCTCGACACGGCGCACGCCGGCACCGATCGAGCCCTCGGACAGGAACTTCACCAGGCCGACCTGCCCGGAGCGCTGCGCGTGGGTGCCGCCGCAGAGCTCGCGCGCCCAGTCGCCGACCGAGACGACGCGCACGCGGTCGCCGTACTTCTCGCCGAACAGCGCCATCGCGCCGGCGGCGCGGGCGGCGTCCTGCGACATGTACTCGGCATGGACGGCGAGGTCCTCGCCGAGCACCGCGTTGACCCGGGCCTCGACGTCGGCCATGACCGACGACGGGACCGCGCTGGCCCACGGGAAGTCGAAGCGGAACCGGCCGGGAGAGTTCTCCGAGCCCATCTGCGTCGCCGTCTCGCCCAGCGCCTCGCGGAACGCCTTGTGCACCAGGTGCGTGGCGGTGTGGGCGCGGGAGATCGCGCGGCGGCGCTCGAGGTCGACCGCGCCGACCGCGCCCGTTCCCACGACCGCCTCGCCGGACGTCACGCGTCCGCGGTGGACGTAGAGCCCGGGGACCGGCTGCTGGACGTCGTCGATCTCGAGCACGGTGCCGTCGGCGAGCCGGATGACGCCGGCGTCGGCGAGCTGGCCGCCGCCCTCGGCGTAGAACGGCGTGCGGTCGAGAACGACCTCGACGCTGTCGCCCGCGCGCGCGCTGGAGACCGTCTCGCCGTCGACGAGCAGGCCGCGCAGGGTCGCCTCGGACACGACCTCGTCGTAGCCGGTGAACGTCGTGGTGCCGGCGGCGTCCATGACCTCGCGGTACGCCGTGTGGCTGGACAGACCGGCCTTGCGCGCGCGCTCGGCCTGCTTGGCGCGGTCGCGCTGCTCGGTCATGAGTCGGCGGAAGCCGTCCTCGTCGACCTGCAGGCCCTTCTCCGCGGCCATCTCGAGGGTGAGGTCGATCGGGAAGCCGTAGGTGTCGTGCAGGGCGAACGCCTGGTCGCCCGGCAGCACGGTGCCGCCGCCCTTCTGCACCTCGGCGACCGCGGTATCGAAGATCGTGGTTCCGGTGCGGAGGGTCTGCGCGAACGCGGCCTCCTCGCCCTCGCACACGCTGCGCAGACGGCCGGCGTCGGTGACCAGCTCGGGGTACTGCGGACCCATGGCGGCGACCGTGGCGTCGATGAGCTCGCCCATCACCGGGTCGCCCGAGCCCAGCAGGCGCATGTTGCGGATGACGCGGCGCATGATGCGGCGCAGCACGTAGCCGCGACCCTCGTTGCCGGGGAGCACACCGTCCTGCACGAGGAAGGCGCAGGTGCGGGCGTGGTCGGCGACCACGCGCAGGCGGACGTCGTCGGTGTGGTCGGCGCCGTAGCGGGTGCCGGAGAGCTCGGTCGCGCGGTCGAGGATGTGCTTGGTGGTGTCGATCTCGTAGATGTTCTCGACGCCCTGCAGCAGCGCGGCCATGCGCTCGAGGCCCATGCCGGTGTCGATGTTCTTCGCCGGCAGCGAGCCCTTGACGTCGAAGTCCATCTTCG
This sequence comes from Candidatus Nanopelagicales bacterium, assembly GCA_044224785.1. Classification (GTDB taxonomy): domain Bacteria; phylum Actinomycetota; class Actinomycetes; order S36-B12; family CAIYMF01; genus Longivirga. The sequence goes on from JBGAJT010000242.1 coordinate 2,045, forward strand.
AGCGGACGGCGGAGAGCTCGTCCTGCATGAACACGAGGTTCCAGACCTCGAGGTAGCGGTCCTCGTCGGCGACCGGGCCGCCCTCGAGGCCGTGCTCCGGGCCGCGGTCGTAGTAGATCTCCGAGCACGGGCCGCCGGGCCCGGGGACGCCCATCGACCAGTAGTTGTCCTTGGCGTCGCGGCGCTGGATGCGGTCGAGCGGCAGGCCGACGACCTTGTGCCAGATCTCGAGGGCCTCGTCGTCGTCGTCGTAGACCGTCGCCCACAGCCGGTCCTCGGGGAAGCCGAAGCCGCCGTCGGACTGAGCGCTCGTGAGCAGCTCCCACGCGAACGGGATCGCGCCGGCCTTGAAGTAGTCGCCGAAGCTGAAGTTGCCGGCCATCTGGAAGAACGACGCGTGCCGCGTGGTCTTGCCGACCTCGTCGATGTCGAGCGTGCGCACGCACTTCTGCACCGAGGTGGCGCGGTCGTACGCCGGGGTCGCCTCGCCGAGGAAGTACGGCTTGAACGGCACCATGCCGGCGTTGACGAACAGCAGCGTGGGGTCGTCGAGCAGCAGCGACGCCGAGGGCACCACGGTGTGGCCGCGCTCGTTGAAGTACCGCAGGAAGCGGCTGCGGATCTCGGCGGAGTCCATCAGGTCGGCCCTCTCACGTGCTGTCGTCGGTGGTGCTGGGAGCGGTGCTGGCTGCGGTGTCCGACCCTACCGGCGGCGCGGGTTCGGGCTCGGGAGCGGCGTCGCGGCCGAGCGCCACGCGGAGGCGCTCGTACACGTCGGCGTAGCGCGCCTCCGCGCCGTGCCGGGTCGGCTCGTAGTAGCGCCGGGTGCCGAGCTGTTCGGGGCCGTACTGCTGCGCGGCCACGCCGCCGGGGAGCCCGTGCGGGTAGACGTAGCCGACGCCGTGGCCGAGGTCGCCGGCGCGCGCGTAGTGCGCGTCGCGCAGGTGCGGCGGCACCGGGCCGATGAGGCCTCGGCGTACGTCGGCCTCCGCGGCCCCGATCGCGGCGATCACCGCGTTGGACTTGGGCGCCAGCGCGATGGCGATCGTCGCCTGCGCCAGGGTGAGCCGGCCCTCGGGCAGGCCGATGAGCTGCACGGCCTGCGCGGCCGCGACAGCGGTCTGCAGCGCGCTCGGGTCGGCGAGACCGACGTCCTCGCTCGCGAGGATCACCAGGCGCCGCGCGATGAACCGCGGGTCCTCCCCCGCCTCGAGCATGCGGGCGAGGTAGTGCAGCGCGGCGTCGACGTCGGATCCGCGGCAGCTCTTGATGAACGCGCTGATGACGTCGTAGTGCTGGTCGCCGTCGCGGTCGTAGCGCGGGGCGGCCTTGTCGACTGCGCGCTCGACCGACGCCAGGTCGATGACGTGGCTGCCCGTGTCGAGGGCGGCGCCCGCTGCAGCCTCGAGGCTGGTGAGCGCACGACGTGCGTCGCCGCCGGCGATGCGCAGCAGGTGGTCCTCGGCCTCGGTCGACAGCTCGAACGCGGCGTCGAGGCCGCGCGGGTCGGTGACGGCGCGCTGCAGGAGCGCACGGACGTCGTCGTCGGTGAGCGGTCCGAGGGTCAGCACCAGCGAACGGCTCAGCAGCGGGGAGATGACCGAGAACGACGGGTTCTCGGTGGTCGCCGCGACGAGCGTGACCCAGCCGTTCTCGACGGCGGGCAGCAGGGCGTCCTGCTGGGTCTTGGAGAACCGGTGCACCTCGTCGACGAAGAGCACGGTACCGGTGCCGTGCATCCCGAGCGCGTCGCGCGCCCGCTCGACGACCTCGCGCACGTCCTTCACCCCGGCCGTCACCGCCGACAGCTCGACGAAGCGGCGACCGGTCGAGGTGCTGACGAGGCTCGCGAGCGTGGTCTTGCCGGTGCCGGGCGGTCCCCACAGGATCACCGAGCTCGGACCGGGACCGCCGTCGGCGGTGCTCGCGACCAGCCGGCGCAGCGGGCTGCCGGGCTCGAGGAGGTGCTGCTGCCCGACCAGCTCGTCGAGCGTGCGGGGGCGCATCCGGACGGCGAGCGGCGCGGAGGCGCGCGAGGAGGAGACCCCCTCGTCGAACAGGCTCGCGGTCACCCCCGAAGCCTAGGCGGCGCCCGGACCCCCGCACGCCCGGGTTCCGCCGCGCCGCTGCGACCGGTCGGGCCCGGGCCGGCGCCCGCGCGGGGCCTCCGACGGCTGCCGGCACCAGGCCCGCGACCGCTGCCCGCGCCGGGGCCCACGACCGCGTTCGAGCAGCGGCGGGGCCGTGCGGCCACGATCGCCGTCGCGTGGCAGGGTGGCGCGGTGAGCCCGGCGCCCGACGACCACCAGCTGTCCCTGCACCACCGCCTCCTCGAGGCCCTCGACGGCGACGCGTTCGTCCGCTGGGAGCTCGATCCCGGCACGCTGGCCGACGTCGAGACCCGACCAGGTCTCGCCGTCGCGTGGGTCGGGCAGCACCGGACCGGGCTGCGCTGGGCCACGGCGCTGGCCGCGGATCCCGGCTCCGACCGCGACCTCAAGGTCGCCGCGGAGCTCCTCAATGCGGTGGCTGCGCGGTCCGACGGCGCTGGCTCCCCCGTGGCCGGCGTCACGATCAGCCGCGGCGGCCGGTCGCTGCTCCCCGCCGACCTGCAGCAGCCCGAGGCCTGGGAGTGGGACCTCTGGTGGACCGACCGGGCGCCGGACCCCGCGGCGTACGACGTCCCCGGCACCGTGGTCGACCTCGAGCCCGACGACCCGCGGATCGCCGCGCTCCTCGAGGCCGCCTCGCCGACAGCGTCGATCCCCGCAGGCGACCCGCGCGTCGCCCGCTGGGTCGGCGTCGACGACCCCGACGGCCCGGACTCGCTCGACACCGTCGGCACCGGCGGCCTGGTCGGCCTGCTGGCGCTCACCCACCACCGCTCAGGCGCGCACCACCTCAACGACGTCGCCACCCACCCGGCCCGTCGCGGCCGCCGCCTGGCCCGCCTGGTCTGCGGAACCGTCACGGCTCAGAGCCTGGCCGCGGGCGCACCTGCGGTCACCCTGGGCATGTACGCCGACAACGACGCGGCCCGCGCGCTCTACGCCGCCCTCGGCTTCACCTGCGTCCGAGGCCAGACCAGCGGCCGCCTCCACCCCTGACCCGCTGAAGGTGCCCTGAAGTGCGCTCTCAGCACCCGCAGCGCCCCTGACGCACGCGAGCCCGGGTCGCCATGGGGCGCCTGAAGTGCTTCTAGCGCACGTCAGGGCACCTTCAACCGACATGGTGGGTGGTGGGGTCAGGCGTCCTCGGCGGCCCTCGTGGCGGCGGCGACGGGCTGCGGGAGCTCGGGGAGGCC
>JBGAJT010000243.1:0-5348 GCA_044224785.1 Candidatus Nanopelagicales bacterium
CCAGTTGCGGGGTCGCGTCGGGCGCTCGGACAAACAGGCCTATTGCTACCTGCTGGTCGGTGACGGGCCACTGCCCGACGACGCGGAGCGCCGACTGAAGGCCGTCGAGGAACTGGCGCACCTCGGCGCCGGCTACGACTTGTCGATCCGCGACCTCGAGATCCGCGGCGCCGGCAACCTCGTCGGCGCCGAGCAGAGCGGCACGATCGCCGCGGTCGGTTACGACCTCTACGTCCAATTGCTGCGTCGCGCGATCCACAAGGCCAAGGGCACGCCGCCGCCGCCGAGCGACGCGAAGGCCGCCGCGGCCCGGCTGCTCGCCGCCGTCGGCGACGCCGCCCTGCCCGCCCGGGTGCAGACCTACGGCAGCACCGCGATCGTCACGGTCGACAGGACGGTCGGAGGGGCCCGGATGACCGGCGTCTCGACGTCGGTCACCGTCGACGCGACGGGCGTGGCCTCGGCGTACGGCGTCGTCGGCACTCCGACCGAGGGACCGGCGTACCCGCTGATCTCGGCGGCGCAGGCGCTCAGCGCGCTGCGCGCGATGCCGCGCCCGGCGATGGAGATCTACTGCCCGAAGGGATCGACCTGCCCCGGCACGGGACCGCAGCGGATCACCGGCACCGAGCTCGGGCTGGTGTCGGCGTACGACGGCGACGAGCAGATCCTCGTCCCCGCCTGGTTCTTCACGGTCGAGGGCTCGACGGACCCGCTGACCGTCGTCGCGGTCGCGGACCGCTACCTGGCCGACCCCGAGCCGGTGGGCGGCACCAGCTCCGGCGGCGGATCGGTCGGCGGCTCGAGCGGCAGCCCCATCCCGCCCGGCGAACCGGCCAGCCCCGAGCCGGCGCAGCCCGCACCGACCGCGTCGGACCTGCCGCTCCCCGTCGCGCCCGGCTACCGGGTGACGTCGTACTCCGTCTCGACGGACGGCCGCACCCTCACGCTGCGCACCGAGGGCGGTGTGTGCACCGACTACGCCGGCAGCGCGCTGCAGTCGCGGTCGCAGGTGGCGGTGACGATCACCGGCACCCCGAACGCGAGCAGCGGCCAGGTCTGCCCCGCGATCGCCAAGGTCGTCGAGGTCGACGTCGCGCTCGACGCCGCGCTCGCGGACCGTCCCGTCGTCGACAGCCGAACCGGCGCCGGGGTGCCGCGCACCTGACCCCCGCCGTCGACGCGTGATGACGCGACGCTAGAAGGCGGCGTCATCACGCATGGACGGCTGCGACGGGCGGGACGGCGCGCGGGCCGCACCCCTGGCGGGGGGCGGCCCTCTCGGACGTGTGGGGTCGGTCAGCTGAAGGAGTCGCCGCAGGCGCAGGAGCCGGTGGCGTTGGGGTTGTCGATGGTGAACCCCTGCTTCTCGATCGTGTCGACGAAGTCGATGGTGGCGCCACCGAGGTACGGGGCGCTCATCCGGTCGGTGACGACCTTGACGGTGCCGAACTCCTTGACGACGTCGCCGTCGAGGGAGCGGTCGTCGAAGAAGAGCTGGTAGCGCAGGCCCGAGCAGCCACCGGGCTGGACGGCCACGCGCAGCGAGAGGTCGTCGCGACCCTCCTGCGCCAGCAGGGTGGCGACCTTGGACGAGGCCCCCTCGGTGAGCAGGATCCCGTCGGTGACGGGGGTCGAGCTCTCGATCGTGACGTCGGCGGTCATGCGCTTCCCTTCGGGACGGATCTGCTGCGTGCCTCTGCGGTGCCAACGACCGGCTCCGGGGATCCATTCCCGGACGGTCCCGAGGCGGGCACCAAGGCTCGCCTCACCTCCATGGTGCCACGACTTCGCGCTCCCGCACCCCTGCCGGTCGCGGGCGCGTCAGCGCGACCAGGTCCGGGCGGCGCGGGCGGCGAGGTCGGCGAGGCGCTCGGCGGGGTCGGTCAGGGCGAGGGCCGGGTCGAGACCCTGGTCGCGGAGGTGGTCGGTGACGGCGTAGGCGCCGCTCACACCGGTCGCGGCGTACTCGCGCCGGCCGACCTCCACGCGCCCGGCGAGCACCACGCACCCGCGGCCGCGCTCCATCGCGGTCTCCGCGACGCCGGCCGCCACCTTGCCCCGCAGGCTCTGCCAGTCGAAGCTGCCCTCTCCCGTGACGACGAGGTCGGCCTCGGCCACCCGGTCGGCGAGGTGCACCGTCTCGAGGACGGTCGAGATGCCCGGGACGCGGGTGGCGCCGAGGTGCAGCAGCGCGTAGCCGAGACCGCCGGCAGCTCCTGCTCCCAGGGCTACGGCGGGGTCCTTGCCGTCGGGGCCTCGGCCCACGGCGGCGGCGAAGGACTCCAGCGACCCTTCGAGCTCCGTCACCGCGGCGTCGTCGGCCCCCTTCTGCCGGGCGAAGCCGTTGGCGGCGCCGCGCAGGCCGAGCAGCGGGACGTCGACGTCGGAGGCCACCACCAGCCGGGTCCCGTCGAGCTCGGCGCGCGCCGGTCCGAGGTCGACGCGGGCGATGCCCCGCAACGCCCCGCCGCCGTGCAGCAGCAGGTCGCTGACGTCGGCGCCGTCGGCGTCGTAGGCCTTCGCCCCGAGCGCTCCCAGCAGTCCCGCCCCCGCGTCGGTGGTCCCGGAACCACCGAGGCCGACGACGATGCGGTCGGCACCGGCGTCGAGCGCGTGCTCGATGAGACCGGCGACGCCGGCCGACGTCGTGCGCCGCGGGTCGCGCAGCTCCACCGGCACGAGGTGCAGGCCGCAGGCCCGCGCGACCTCGACGTACGCCGTGGTCCCGACCACGAGCACCGACGCCTCGACCCGGGCGCCGACCGGGCCGTGGACCGTGCACCGCACGAGCGGACAGCGGGACGAGGACGAGGTCGTCGTCGGGAGCGGTGCGCCGCCAGCCGCGGGCGATGGCCTCGGCGGCCTCGACCGCCGACAGGGTGCCCGTGAACGAGTCCGGGGCGACGACGACCTTCACCCCGGGAACGCTAGCCGCCCTCCGGGAAGGAGGGAGCGGGGGCAGGAGTTGGATGAGGTGACGCCTGCACCCGCGTGGGAGGATCACCGCCATGACGACCGACCGCTTCGTCGAGCCCTCGCCGACGCCGCTGGCCCTGCTGCTCCTCGGTCGCGGCGCCGACCCCGACACAGAGAAGGGCGTCGAGTGCCCGGGCGACCTGCCCGCTGCGAGCGACCCCGACCTCGTCGAGCGCGCCCGCGCCGCGAAGGCCGCGCTCGGCGACCGCGTCTTCGTCCTCGGCCACCACTACCAGCGCGACGAGGTCATCCAGTTCGCCGACGTCACCGGCGACTCCTTCAAGCTCGCGCGCGACGCCGCCGCCCGGCCCGACGCCGAGTACGTCGTCTTCTGCGGCGTGCACTTCATGGCCGAGAGCGCCGACATCCTGACGACGCCGGAGCAGGCGGTCGTCCTCCCCGACCTCGCGGCCGGCTGCTCGATGGCCGACATGGCCGCGATCAGCCAGGTCGAGGACGCGTGGGACGTGCTCGCCGAAGCCGGCATCACCGACGTCACCATCCCGATCACGTACATGAACTCGACGGCCGCGATCAAGGCGTTCACCGGCCGCAACCGCGGCGCCGTGTGCACGTCGTCGAACGCCAGGCGCGCCCTCGAGTGGGCGTTCGAGCAGGGTGAGAAGGTCTTCTTCCTCCCCGACCAGCACCTCGGCCGGAACACCGCCGTCCTCGAGCTCGGCGTACCGCTCGACAAGTGCGTCGTCTTCGACCCGCACAAGCCCGGTGGTGGGCTCACCTCCGAGCAGCTGCGCGACGCGACGATGATCCTGTGGAAGGGCCACTGCTCGGTCCACGCCCGGTTCAGCGCCGAGTCGGTGGCCGACGTCCGCGAGCGCATCCCCGGCGTCAACGTCCTGGTGCACCCCGAGTGCCGCCACGAGGTCGTCACCGGTGCCGACCTCGTCGGCTCGACCGAGTTCATCATCCAGACGATCGAGGCCGCCGAGCCCGGCAGCGCCTGGGCCATCGGCACCGAGCTCAACCTCGTGAAGCGCCTCGCGCTCGCGCACCCCGACAAGCAGATCGTCTTCCTCGACAAGACGGTGTGCTTCTGCGCCACGATGAACCGCATCGACCTGCCGCACCTGGTGTGGGCGCTCGAGAGCCTCGTCGCCGGAACCGTGCCCAACCGCATCGAGGTCGACCCCGAGGTGGCGCACTGGGCGCGCGTCGCGCTCGACCGGATGCTCGCGCTCCCCGGAGTCGGCGCCGCCCCCGCCACCCAGCAGGACTGACCCCCGCGCCCGTCGCCGGCTCCGGTGTTGTTCGCGAGACATGATCATGTTCCGCGAACAACGGGGGCCGGTCAGAGGCCGGGGGCTCCCCAGAGGGCGAACCAGCGCTGGGTGTCGGGCTCGACCCGCAGGTCGTCCTTGAGCAGGTCGCGCACCTGCAGCTCGAGGACGTTGTCGCGGCGCTGCACCGCCTTGCCGTCGACCGTCGTGCCCGGACCCTCGGCGGGTGCGAACGGGTAGAACGTGCCCTGCTTGTAGAGGTAGACCAGCCCGAGGGTGCGCGTGCCGTCGGTGAACGCGACGAGCGAGCAGAGCAGCGTCGGGCCGAAGCCGGAGTCCTGCAGCGACGTGTTCACCGCGTGCAGGTCGGTGACCAGCCCGTTGGCGTCCGGCGGCTCGGTGCGGCAGACCAGCCAGGTGTAGCCGAACGTGTCGATGCTCGCCTCGACGCGCGGCCCGCCGCCCGCCTCGAGCAGGGCGCGGATCTCGTCCTGGACGTCGGCGAACGCCCGGCCCTCGGGCGCGCGGAACGCGACCGAGCCCGCTCCGGTCGGCGTGAACCCGAGCGCCGTGTCGAGCGTGATCGCCGCGGACGGCAGCCCGAAGAGGTTGTCGAGGTCCGGCCTGGCCGGCTTCGAGCGGCCGAGGATCGAGTCGAAGAGGCCCACGGATCCACCCTGCCCCATGCCGACGGCGTACGCCGAACCGAGCCTCAGCCGCCGAGCGAGGACGCGACCCGCGCGAGCACCTCAGCGCGCTCGAGGGCGCTCGGGTGGGTGGCCGCACCAGGGTCGTCGGGCGCGTAGCCGGACGCGACGAACCCGACCGTCGCGACCTCGCGCAGGTCGCGCGCGACGCCGCCGTCGGAGGCGTCGCAGCGCTGCACCGCGGCCAGCAGCACCGACGGGTGGCCGGTGAGCAGCGCGGCGTGCCGGTCGGCCGACAGCTCGCGCTGGCGCATCATCGCCCGCACGGCCCGCAGCACGTAGCCGGAGGCGAAGTGCACAAAGCGGATGTAGCCCATCACGTACCAGTCCGACGCCTCGCCGGGCACCGACGGCAGCGGCTGGCCGATGAGGTAGCCCGTGATCGCCAGCGCCGTGATCGCAAAGGCGTTCACCCAGTGCCACA
>JBGAJT010000244.1:0-5344 GCA_044224785.1 Candidatus Nanopelagicales bacterium
CGTTCCGCGGCGAGGGACGGGGTGCGGGCCGGCGCTGAGGGTGCGGCGTAGGGTCGGCGGCATGGTCGGGACAGGTCGTCGTGGCGTGCTGGCCATGTCGCTGCTGCTGTCGGCGGCCGCGGTCGCGTCCTGCGCCGCGACCGCGCAGCCGACCGGCCCGGCCGCTGCGCCGGCTCCTGCGGCGTCGACCGCGTCGACCGCCGCGTCGAGCACTGCTCCCCCCGCGAGCCCCACGAGCGACGCGTCTGCGAGCCCCACGAGCGACGGGTCCGCGGTGCCGACGGGAAGTGCCGCGATCGCCCCGCCCGCGACGCCGGTGACGGCGCCGACCACCCGGTCGACGCCGACCGCGGCCGTGCCGACCACGCCCCGCGGCCCGGTCCCGCTCGCGACCGAAGGCGGGCTGCCGGTCCTCTACCTCCCCACATGGCACCCGACGCGCACGACGACGAGCCGCTGGCTCGCCGCGTGGCCGCGCCCCGTCCGTTTCCTCCCCACGAGGACCGGGCCGCTCTCCGGCCAGGTGATCGCGCTCGACCCCGGCCACGACATCGGCAACGGGTCGCACGTCTCGCTCATCAACCGCACCTACTGGGTCGGCTTCACCAAGGCGTGCAACACCACCGGTACGGCGACCAACAGCGGCTTCGCGGAGGCGACGTACACCTTCGACGTCACCGCGCGGCTGCGTCGGCTCCTCACCGCCGCCGGCGCGACGGTGGTCGTCACGCGCGACCGCAGCACGACGTCGACGTACGGCCCGTGCATCGGCGCCCGCGGCCTGTTCGGCGGGCAGCAGAAGGCGCGGCTGATGGTGCAGGTGCACGCCGACGGCGGCCCTGCGAGCGGCCGCGGCTTCCACACGATCGTCCCGGCGCCGTCGGCGCTCGGCAGCACGCGCCTCACGTCCGGTCCCTCGAAGGTGCTCGCCGCCGCGATGATCGCCGGCATGCGCTCGCGCGGCTTCGTGCCCGCGACCTACCTGTCGAGCCCGCTGCAGGTGCGCACCGACCAGGGTGCGATGACCGTGTCGACCATCCCGATCGTCACCGTCGAGACCCTCAACATGCGCAACGCGTCCGACGCCGCCGTGGCCACGTCCGCCACCGGCCGCCAGCGCATCGCCCAGGGGCTGTACGCCGGGATCCTGCGCTACCTCGGGCACTGACGCGTGACCGACCTCGCGACGCTGGGCGTCGCCGCGTGGATCGTCCTCGTCGTCGGCGCGCTCGTGATCGGCTTCTCCAAGACCGCGATCGGCGGTCTGGTGATGGTCGCCGTCGCGCTGTTCGCCGCGGTCCTGCCGGCGCGCTGGTCGACCGGCGTCGCGCTGCTGCTGCTCATCGTCGGCGACCTGTTCGCGATCCGCGCCTACACCCGCTACGCCGACTGGAAGGTGCTGCGCGGCCTCGCGCCGTGGGTCCTGGTCGGCATCGTCGGCGGCGCCGTCTTCCTGCAGTACGCCGGCGACACCGCGGTGAAGCGCACCATCGGCGCGATCCTCGTGGTGCTCGTGGTCGTGTCTATCGTGCGCAAGCTGCGCAGCACGCCCTCCGACGAGGTGGCACCGCCGTCGCTGCCGCTCGAGGCGGGAGCCGGCGTCGGCTCGGGGTTCATGAGCATGGTCGCCAACGCGGGCTCGCTCATCTACCTCTACCTGCTGCGGCTGCGCCTGCCGATGCTCACGTTCCTGGGCACCGGCGCCTGGTACTTCTTCGTCGTCAACCTGGTGAAGGTCCCGATCTCCGTCGGCCTCGGCCTGATCACGACCACCACGCTCGTGCTGACCCTGGTGCTCAGCCCGGCCGTCGCGGTCGGTGCCGTCGTGGGACGGATCGCCGTCAAGAGGCTGACGCTCGCCGCGTTCGAGTGGATCGTCCTGGTCGTCACGCTCGTGGCATCGCTGAACCTGCTGCGCTAGAAGCGGTCTCAGCGCTCGAACAGCTCGGGGTGGCTCGTGAGCGCCACCCTGGTGCGGCGGATGTGGCCCTCGAGGAAGCGCTCCGCGTCCTCGGCGTCGCGGCGTCGGCACGCATCGAGCAGGAGCCGGTGCTCGGCGTTGACGATCACCATCCGATCGTCGCCGGCGAGCTGCATGAACGCGCGCCGGTAGTGCTGGGTGGCGTTCCACAGCCGCACCGTGGTCGACAGCAGCTGCTCGCTGCGGCATCCGGCGTACGACGTCATGTGGAAGTCGCGGTCGAGCGCGAGGAACTCGGCGACGTCGACGCCCGCCTCGATCTGCTCCTGCACCGCCTCCATGTGCTCGAGGTGCTCGTCGGTGAGGTGCTGGAGGCTCTCGGCGAGCGTGAGCGGCTCGAGCCGTTCGCGCATGCGGTAGTAGGTGTTCACCTCGTACAGGTCGAGCGACGGCACGCGCGCACCGCGGTTGGGCAGGACCTCGGTGAGCCCCTCGGTCTCGAGGATGCGGAACGCCTCCCGCACCGGGATGCGGCTGGTGCCGAACTGCTCGGCCACGACGTCCTGGAACAGCCGCTCGCCGGGCCGGTAGTCGCCGGCGAGGATCGCCTCGCGCAGGGCCGTGGCGATGCGCTGGCTGCTCACGGCCTCGGGGGCCGCCGCGTCAGCGCTCACGGTCACTCGAACCTCTCGGGGTGGTGGTCGAAGGCCTTGCCGTGAGGATAGGAGACCAGCTCGAGCTGCAGCCCCCACGGTGCGAGGAAGTAGACCCAGCGCTGGCCCTCGGACGCCCCGCGGCTCGTCGTCGGCTCACCGAGCACGCGCACGCCGTGCTCGTGCAGGTAGGCGATCGCGGCGTCGAGGTCGTCGACGTAGAGCGCGAGGTGGTGGCCGCCGACGTCGCTGTTGCGGGGTACGTCGCTGCGCTGGTCGGGCGCCTCGTACTGGAACACCTCGAGCACCGCCGAGCCCGCGATCCGGTAGAAGCGCAGCTCGCGCATCACCGTCCGCGGGTGCACGTCCATGTGCTCGGCCATCCAGTCGTCGTCGCTCTGGAACGGGCCGAGCCGGTACATGTACTCCGCACCCACGACGTCGACCAGCCAGGCGTGGGCCGCCTCGAGGTCGGGGACCGTGATCCCCACGTGGTCGAGGCGTCGGAGACCGGGCAAGCCCATGGTGCGCTCCCTGATGGATCCAACCGAGCAGATGCGCACAGCGTCCCACGCAGGGAAGGGGTCGTCTAGGCTTGCGGATGGATACATCCGGTGCCATGCTCGCCGGGACCGCGCGAGACGACGCCAGGAGGAGCCGTGGCCCAGCACCAGCACCTCGACCCCGCCGCGGCCTGGACGGAGCTCACCGTCGAGGAGTCCGACTGGGACGCCGCCGACCCCGGTCTGCTCACCGCGATGCTCAGCCAGCTCGTGCTGATCCGGACCTTCGAGGAGCTCGTCCTCGAGCTCGCGGCCGAGGGCCTCGTGCACGGCCCGGCGCACTCGAGCATCGGCCAGGAGGGCGGCGCCGTCGGCTCGGCGATCACGCTGCGCTCGTCCGACACCGTCAACGGCTCGCACCGCGGCCACCATCAGTTCCTCGCCAAGGCGCTCGCGCACCTGCACCCCGCCGGCATCGACCCGGCGCAGCCCTTCCCCGCCGACGTCGAGGCGCTGCTGCTACGCACGCTGCGCGAGATCTGCGGCCTCGACCAGGGCTTCAGCCACGGACGCGGCGGCTCCATGCACCTGCAGTGGGTCGAGGCCGGGGCCATCGGCACCAACGCGATCGTCGGCGGCGGCGTCCCGCTCGCCGCAGGGTCCGCGTGGTCTCACCAGCACGCCGGCACGGACGACGTCGCCATCACCTACTTCGGTGACGGCGCCACGAGCATCGGCTCCACGCTCGAGACCATGAACCTCGCCGGCGCCTGGTCCCTGCCGCTGTGCTTCTTCATCGAGAACAACCTCTACGCCGTGTCGACGCACGTCTCCGAGGTCACCGCCGAGACGCGTCTGTCCGGTCGCGGTCCCGGCTTCGGCATCCGCAGCTGGAAGGTCGACGGGATGGACCCGCTCGCGGTCCACCTCGCGATGCAGGAGGCGCTCGTCCACCTGCGGTCCGGCAACGGCCCCGCCGTCGTCGAGGCCGACGTCTACCGCTACTTCCACCAGAACGGCCCGTTCCCGGGCAGCGCCTTCCGCTACCGCACCAAGGAGGAGGAGGCGCAGTGGCGCGAGCGCGACCCGATCGCGCGCACCGCCTCGCACCTCGTGCGCCGCGGCATCCTCACCCAGGACCAGGTCGACGGGTGCACGGCGCAGGCCCAGCAGCTGATGAGGCAGCTCGCCGACGTCCTGCTCGAGCCGGCACCCGGCGGCAAGCCCGGCGAGCGCCGGATCAAGCCGGCCGAGTGGCCCGACCCCGCCATGGTCGACTCCGGGGTGCGCGGCGACCTCTCCGAGCTCGACGGCATCGCGTTCACCGACGTCGACGACCACGCCGACCGGCTGCAGGACGAGAAGTTCATCGACGCCGTCGCCGGCGTGATGCGCCGGCGGATGGAGACCGACCCGCGGGTCGTCGTCCTCGGCGAGGACGTGCACCGGCTCTCGGGGGGTACCAACGGCGCGACCAAGGGCCTCAAGGACGCGTTCCCCGACCGCGTGCTCGGCACCCCGATCTCGGAGAACGCGTTCACGGGCCTCGGCGGAGGGATGGCGCTCGACGGCCGGTTCCGCCCCGTCGTCGAGTTCATGTACGCCGACTTCATGTGGGTCGCCGCCGACCAGCTCTTCAACCAGGTCGCCAAGGCGCGCCACTTGTTCGGCGGCACCAGCAAGGTGCCGTTCGTGCTCCGGTCGAAGACCGCGATGGGCACCGGCTACGGCTCGCAGCACTCGATGGATCCCGCGGGCGTCTACGCCACCTCGGCGGGCTTCCGGATCGTCGCGCCGTCGACCCCGTACGACTATGTCGGGCTGATGAACACCGCGCTCGCCCTCGACGACCCGGTCGTCGTCCTCGAGCACGTCGACCTGTACGCCTCGACGGGCCCCGGTGTCCCCGACGACTACGACCACCACCTGCCGGTCGGGAAGGCGCGCGTGCGCCGTCAGGGCGACCGCATCACGGTGCTCACCTACGGCGTCATGGTGAACCACGTCCTCGAGGCGGTGGACCAGCTCGACGTCGACGCCGACGTCGTCGACCTGCGTTGGCTCGACCGCGCCTCGCTCGACTGGGACACGATCACCGCCAGCGTGGGGCGCACGAACGAGGTCGTGATCGTCGAGCAGGGCGCGCGCGGGACGTCGTACGGCAGCTGGCTCGGCGACGAGGTCGCGCGCCGGCTCTTCGACTGGCTCGACGCGCCGGTGCACCGGGTCCTCGGCGGCGAGGGGGGGCCCCCCCACAGCACCCTCCA
>JBGAJT010000245.1:0-5340 GCA_044224785.1 Candidatus Nanopelagicales bacterium
AGCTGCCCCCAGAGCAGGCCGAGGAGCTGCTGGCCCTCGTCGAGCCCGACGACGCACGCGACGCGGGCTGACCGTCAGTCCGTCGACGACCCGTCGACGGTGAACAGGGCCGTCATGCCCGCGATCGTGAGCAGCCGGCGCAGCCGGCGCCCGGGTGCGACGAGGACGACCTCGCCCCCGCGGTCGGTCGCGGTGCGGCGCATCGTCAGCAGCATCGACAGCGCGGTCGAGTCGACGAACGTGACCCCTGCGACGTCGACCTCGGCGCGCGGGAGCCCGCAGGCCTCGAAGTCGCGGGCGATCGCGAGCAGGTGCTCGCGCGAGGCGAAGTCGACCTCGCCGTGCAGCACGCAGCGGAAGGTCCCCTGCGCCCGCAGCGCGGGGTCGGTCCCCCAGGAGGAGCGGGTGCGTGTCCCCGGTGCGGACCACGCGCCCTCACGCTCGACGGGCAGGTCGGGGGACGGTGGTTGGCACTGCACGGGCACGGGCGCACTGAGACGGTCGGACATGGCTGCTCCTGACGGGTAACCCCGGGCGGCCGCGTCTTGACCGATCGCCAGCCTCCCCCGTGGTGCGCGTCCCTGCAAGGCCCGGCGCGCTCCCACCGGCGTGTCGTCAGCGACCCGTTGCGCTCCGCCGCAACGCATCGCAAGGTGTCGGCGGACCGCGCGAGGGACGTCGCGCACGCGAAGGGGCGACACATGGGAGAGCAGGACGCGGGCGCCAGCGAGCGGCTGGCCGAGGTGGCGGCCAGCCTCGACGGCTCAGCCCAGCTGCTCGGACGCCGAGGCACCACCGAAGGCGCGCTGGAGCAGATCGTCGAGCTCGCGCTCGCCACGCTGGAGAGCGCCGAGCACGCCGGTGTGACCCTCGCGCAGGGCGAGGGCTTCGTCACCGTCGCCGCGAGCGACGACCTGCCCGAACGCGTGGACCACGCGCAGTACCAGCTCGCCGAAGGACCGTGCGTCGACGCAGCCGTGTGCGACACCGTCTTCCGGGGAGACGACCTCGTGAACGACCCGCGGTGGCCGAGGTTCGCTCCGCGCGCCGCTGCGCTCGGAGTGCGCTCGATGCTGGCGGTGCCGCTGTTCGAGGACGAGCGTCGCAACGGGGCGCTCAACCTCTACGCGTCGAGCCCTGGCTCGTTCGACGAGGACGACGAGGCGGTCGCGGTCATCTTTGCCGCGCAGGCCTCGCTCGCGCTCGCTCGGGCGCGCGAGCGCGACTCGACCCTGCAGCTCGAGGAGGCGCTCGAGCACAGCCGTGTGATCAGCACCGCCGTCGGGATCCTGATGGGCTCCAGGGGGCTCACCAACGAGCAGGCCATGACGCTGCTGCGCGCGGCGAGCCAGCGGCTCAACCGCAAGGTCTCCGATCTCGCCGAGGCGATCGCCTACACCGGGGAGCTGCCGCCCTGAGGCTGAGCCGGCGTGCGGCGCAGCGAGACCACGACGTAGGCGCCGAGGGCGACCACCGGCACGAGCGCGGTCAGGCAGAGCACGGCGTACGACGCCTCGGCGACGACGATGCCGGCGACGATGCCGCCCACGGCACCCGCCACGTTCATCACGAGGTCGGAGGCACCCTGCACCGCGGGGCGGTCGCCGGGGGCGACGTCCTCGACGAGCAGGGTCGAGCCGCCGATGAGCGTGCACGACCAGCCCAGCCCGAGCAGGAACAGCGCGACGCCGAGACGCGGTACGTCGTCGGCCGGTGCCGCGGCGCCGAGCACGCACGCGAGCGCGAGGATCGCGACCCCCGCACCGATCACGACGCGGCGCCCGAAGCGGTCGGCGGCCATGCCGACGAGCGGGCTCAGCGCGTACATGCCGGCGACGTGCACCGAGATGACCAGCCCGATCAGCTGCAGCTGCACATCGACGTGGCGCATGTGCACCGGCGTCATCACCATCACCATCACCATCACGGCGTGGCCGATCGCCACCGACGTGATGCCCAGCCGCGCCTTCGCGTGCTGGCGCATGTGCGGGATCGCGTCGCGCAGCCGCTTGGACTGCGTCGCCGCCACGTCGCCCGCCTGAACCGCGAGCCGACGCGCGAGCAGGTAGGGGTCGGGCCGCAGGAACGAGACCATGAGCATCGCCGAGATCCCGAGGCACACCGCGGCGACGAGGTAGGGGCCGGAGAGCTGCGGCAGGCCGAGCGAGACCGCGAGGCGCCCGGACACCTCGAGCAGGTTGGGCCCGAGGATGGCGCCGATCGTGGACGCCCACACCACGATCGACAGGTCGCGGGCACGGCGGTCGGGAACCGCGAGATCCGCTGCGGCGTACCGCGCCTGGTAGTTCGACGCCGACGCCGCGCCCACGAGCATGCAGCCGACGACGACGAGCGGGAACGACCGCACGACCGCGGCGACCAGCACGACGACGGCACCGAGCGCACCGAGCGAGACGCCGACGGCGAGCGCGCCACGGCGGCCGCGCGCGAGGGTGAGCCGCGCGAGGGGCAGGGCCGCGAGGGCTGCGCCGACGACGCCCGAGGTCTGCGCGAAGCCTGCGGCCGCCTCGCTGCCGCTGACGCCCGCGGCGATGAGCGCGCCCGCCGGGATCGCGCCCGCGACGGCGATGCCGGAGAGCCCTTGGTAGGTCGACAGCACGCCGAGCGTGCGCCGCTGCACCGCGGCGACGTCGATGTCGCCGCGCGTGCGGATGTCGGTCACGTCAGATGCCCAGCAGCGTGCGCAGGTGCCGCGGCGGCGGCGAGCCGTGCGCGAGAACGGCGTCGTGCACCTGGCGGTCGGTCCAGCCCGGGTGCGCGGCGCGCAGGTCGCCGACGACGTCGCGCACGCCGATGTAGCCGACGTAGTACGTCGAGAGCTGAGCGGACGTGAGCAGCGCGCGGCGCCACTTGCCGTGCGCCTCGCCCTCCTCCTGGTGGCCGCGGAGCATCATCAGCCGCATCGCCTCGTCCTCGGTCATGCCGCGCGTGTGCACGCGGACGTCGAGGATCGCGTTGATCGTCATGCGCAGCTGCATCTTGAGCTGCTGCAGCCTGATGGCGAGGGCGCCCCGCTCGCCGAGGCCGCCGTCGTAGCCGCGCGCGGCCATCAGCTCCTCGGCGTAGACGGCCCAGCCCTCGATGAAGGGGCCGCTGCGGAACGCGGTGCGCACCATCGTCGCGCGATCGAAGCGGTTGTCGTGCCCGAGCTGCAGCACGTGGCCGGGCATCGCCTCGTGGACGGTGAGGTTGTGCAGCATGCGCGCGTTGTACTCGCGGAAGAACGAGGCGACGCGCTGCTCGTCCCAGTCGGCGGGCGTGGGCGACACCGCGAAGAACGTCGGCAGCTCCACCTGCTCCAGCGGCCCCGGGGAGTCGCAGTAGGCGACCGCGACGCCGCGGTGGATCTCGGGCATCTCGATGATCTCGACCGGGATGTCGTGCACGGTGACGAGCTCGTGCTCGCGGACGAACTCCGTCGTGCGCACGAACGCGTCCTCGCACAGCGCGAGGACGTTGTCGTTGGTGACGGTGCCCTCCGACGCGACGGCGTCCAGCGCTCGCCGTACGAGGGGGCCGGCGTCGTCGGGCGGCGGCACGGCCTCGCCGAGGTAGTCGGCGGCCGCGCGCGCGATCTCGCCCTCGAGCCGGGCGAGGTCGGACTCCGCGCGGTGCAGCACGTCG
Source organism: Candidatus Nanopelagicales bacterium (assembly GCA_044224785.1). Lineage (GTDB taxonomy): Bacteria > Actinomycetota > Actinomycetes > S36-B12 > CAIYMF01 > Longivirga. Next base: position 3,646 of record JBGAJT010000245.1, read on the forward strand.
TCGGGCGTGAGGCCGGCGTCGAGGGTGGCCCACAGCTTCGCGGCGTACTTCTCCTCGCCCAGGCGCGGGTCGCCGTCGGCCAGGCCGGATTCGAGCCGGTCGCGCAGCCAGCCGATGTGCGCCTCGAGCGCGCCGAGCGCGGCGTCGCGCGCGGGCTCGACGAGCGCGCGGGCAGCCGGCGCGCGGTCGAGCTCCTCGTCGAGCATCCCGGTGAGCATCGCGCGGGTGCCCTCGAACTGGCCGATCGCGGTCTCGACGTGGACGCGCGGCATGTCGCCCAGCACGCGCCGCGCCTCCTCGAGGGAGTCGGGCACCGCGGCGAGGCGGCCGGCGACCGACGCGAGCCGCTCCTCGAGCGGCGCGAAGTCACGGGCGAGCAGCAGGTGGATCGCCGTCCCCGGGTTGGCCTCGAGCGGGTCCCAGGTGTGCGGCGCGATGTCGGCGAGGATCACGCGCTCGCCGGTGAGCTGCGCGCGCAGGATCTCCAGGTCGACCGCCGACGTGGTCCCGAGCGCGAGGTCGTCGAGCTGGTCGACGGCGGTCAGCGCCTGGTCGAGCATCGACAGCGTCTCGTGCACGCCCTCGGGCGAGCGGTCGGCCAGCCGGTCGTCGAAGCGGTGGTCGCCGAGCCAGGTCGCGGCCACCGGGTCGCGGGCCAGCAGGCTGTCGACCACCCGGTCGGCCAGCGCCGCGAAGGTCGTCTCGACGTCGTCGGCGTGCTCGGCGAACTCCCACTCGTGCGTCACCCGCGCGACGCTACAACCAACCCACCTGGCGATCGATGTGCCCCAGCCTGCGCTAGGTGCAGGGGATCCTCCCCAGGCGGCGCGGGACGCCACGGATCGATCGCGGATGGGGGGCGCTGCGCCCCCGCCTATCGCAGGTCGGGGCACATCGACCGCGGGTCAGTCGGGGAGGCCCTCGGTGGTGCGGATTCGGGCGCGGTAGGCGCGCAGCGACTCGCGCAGGGCCTGCTCGGCGTCGACGCCGTCGGCGTGGGCGAGGGCGGCGACCGCGAGGAGGAGGTCGCCGTGCGCCGTGCTCCGCGACGACGCGTCGTGCGCCCCGAGCGACCCGAGCGCCACGCGGGCCGCGGCCGAGGCCTCGGGCGACGCGGCGGCGACGTCGACGTCGGAGGCGCGGCGCAGCAGCTTGCCGGCCAGGACGAGGGCCGGGAGGGACACGGGGATGCCGTCGGTGACCGAGGCCCGCTGCTTCTCCTCGGCCTTGAGCCGCTTCCAGCTCGCCTCGACCTCGTCCGGGGTGCGCGCCTCGTGGTCGGCGAACACGTGCGGGTGGCGGCGGACGAGCTTGGCGGCGATGCCGTCGGCGACGTCGTCGATGCCCCAGGGCTCGTCGTGCTCCTCGGCGATGCGGGCGTGGAACGCCACCTGCAGCAGCAGGTCGCCGAGCTCCTCGCGCAGCGCGTCGTCGTCGCGCGTCTCGATCGCCTCGACGGTCTCGTACGCCTCCTCGACGAGGTACTCGACCAGCGACTCGTGGGTCTGCTCGGCGTCCCACGGGCAGCCGCCCGGCGAGCGCAGCCGGTCCATCACGGCGACGAGGTCGAGCAGGTGCGCGCCGGGCAGGTCCCAGGAGCCGAGGACGACGTCGACCGCGGGAGCGCCGGCAGCGTCGAGAGCGGGCACGAGCGCCTCGGCGAGACCGGGGTCGCCGTCGGCGCTGGCGACCCAC
>JBGAJT010000246.1:0-5265 GCA_044224785.1 Candidatus Nanopelagicales bacterium
GAACGCGACCTGGTCGCCCGCCCACTCCGAGAACGCCCCGCCGATGACCGGGCCGAGGATCCCCGACAGCGCCCACACGATGTTCGACAGCGCCGACATGACCGGCACGGTCACCCGGCCGCGCTCCACCGCGAGCAGTCCGAAGGGGAAGGTGAGCGCGATCGTCAGACCGGTGGTGACGCTGGCCCCGAGCAGGAACACCACCGACGCCGGGACTTCGGCGATCAGCGCCGGGATCATCGTGACGGCCGCGAGCACACCGGTCGCCAGTGCGACGACGGAGTGGCGCGTGAGCCGGTCGGCCCGCCGCGCGGTCACGGCGCTCGCACCCACGAAGATCAGCGACGACAGCGAGAACACGATGCCGATCTGAGCCGCGTTCCAGCCGGCGTCGCCCATGCGCAACGGCACGAGCAGGTCGGCGGTGAGCCACACCATGGACGCCGCGAGCGTCAGCAGCAGCATCGTGCTCAGGTCCCAGTCGCGACCGACGGCCGACAGCAGCTCCTTGACCGGCGGTCCCGGGTCCTTGCGCATGCCGGTGCCGGAGCGGTCGGCCAGCAGCAGCGCGAGCAGGGCGAGCGTGACGACGGCCAGCCCGACGAACGGCGCGTTGAGCCCGAACCGCTCGGCGACCGCGCCCGTGTACGCCGGACCCAGCAGAGCACCCACGCCGACCACGGCCGTGGTCGTGGCGAGCACGCGCGGGCTGTCGTCGCCGGCCGCGTCGTCGAGCCACGCGGCCATCGACACCCACAGCGTGCCGAACCCGACGCCGAACACCAGGCGCGCCAGCACGATGAGCGGGTAGCTCGGCGCGACGATCATCATGAGGTCGGACAGCGCGATGATCGCCATCGCCGCGATCGTGAGGCGCCGCGCCGGCAGGTGCTTGGTGAGGTAGCCCGCGGGGAGGGACGTCACGAGGATCCCGACGCTGGCCAGCGACAGGACGATGCCGCCGGCGGCGTCGGTGAGGTCGAAGGTCTCGACGTACGTCGGGATCAGCGGTGCCACGCCCTGCCACGACAGCTCGCCCACGAACAGGGCGAGGTAGACGAGGAGGACGACGCGGCGGCGCACCCGAGGAGTCTGCCCTATCGACCGCTAGGGAGACGTCACCGGCCGAGCTGGTTGCCGTCGCGCACGACGAGCCGGCGTCGCGGGCGCGGCGCGTCGGCGTCGTCGATCGCGTGCGCGTAGACCTCGACCGTGCGTCGGGCGACCGCTGGCCAGGCGTGCACCGCGGTCACGCGTCGGCTCATCGCGCGCACGCGACGTTGCGCGGCCGCATGGTCGGAGAGGACCTCGGTGACGACATCGGCGAGGCCGGCCGGGTCGAGCGGTGGGAACGTCCGTCCGGTGACGCCGTCGACCACCGTCTCGGCGAGACCGCCGACGTCGGACACGGCGAGCGGCACGCGCTGCGCCGCGGCCTCGAGCGCGACGAGCCCGAACGGCTCGTAGACGCTGGGCAGGACCACGGCATCCGCCGCACCGAGCAGTGCGGCGAGCTCGGGCTCGGGGAGCCAACCGACGAACGCGGCGCCGCGACCGAGGCGCAGCCGTCGGGCCTGCGCCACCAGGGCGTCGTGCTGCGACCCGCGGCCGGCGACGACGAGCCGCAGCCCGGGGAACCGACGACGGAGGCGAGGAAGTGAGTCGAGCAGCGTGTGCACGCCCTTCTCCCACTCCAGCCGCGACGCCGTGACGAGCAACGGCCCCTCGCCGGCATAGCGCTCCCGCGCCGCGCGGACGTCGCGCGGCGCAGTACGCCACGCGGCGGCGTCGACGCCCGAGGGGACGACGTCGACGTCGCCGTGCGGCACCGCGAAGAGGGTCTCGACGTCGGTGCGCATCGCGTCGGAGCAGACGATGACGCGGCGCGCGTCGACCGTGAGCCGCCACTCGCGCCGGTGGATCCCGCGCGACAGGTCGCCGGGCAGCCAGCCCTGGTGCCGCCCGGCCTCGGTCGCGTGCAGCGTGGCGACGAGCGGTACGCCGAACCCGTCGCGCAGCCGGCGTGCGGCACCGCCCACGACCCAGTCGTGCGCGTGGACGACGTCGGGACCCCAACCCGAACGCAGCGCGGCGCGCGACAGCGAGCGGCCGAGCCCGTCGACCCAGCCGAGGAGCTCGGACGCCGCGAGCCGCACGGGTTCGTGCGCCGCGCGCACGACGCGCACACCGTTCACGACCTCGTCGTCGACTGCACCGTCCGGCCGCTGCGTCACCACCACGACGTCGTGGCCCTCGGCCGCCTGCGCCTCCGCGAGTCCGTGGACGTGGCGGCCGAGGCCGCCGTAGACGAGCGGCGGGTACTCCCACGAGACGTGCAGGATCCGCACGTCAGTCCTCGGCGTGCAGCAGGCGGGCGTCGAGGTGGCCGAACGGGCCGTCGACCGCGCGCAGCCGGTCGGCCAGCGTCGCGGCGGCGCGGACGTCGCCGCGCTCGACGAGGTCGGCGAGCATCCGGGCGTCGCGGTGGTGGCGCTCGTGCCGGTCGCGCGCGTAGCCCGCGGCCGAGTCCTTGCTCACCATGAACGCCCAGTCGCTCTGCAGCGCGAGCAGCGTGGTGCGCGCGAGCTGGTCGCGCACGAGGTCGCGGTCGGTCGTCGGCACTGCGAGCACCTTGAGCACGCGCTGCCGCAGCCGCTCGTCCTCCTCGACGATGTCGCGCACCGCCTCGCCGTCCCACACCCGCCAGTCCTTGCCCGATCCCCACGACCCCGGGCCGAGGTCGACGCGCCCCTCGACGTGACCGGCCTCGACCGCGCCGCGCAGCGTCGTCACGCGCACCCCGGCCTCGGGCAGCAGTCGCAGCACCGCCTCCAGCCACTGCGGTCCCTCGTGCCACCAGTGCCCGAACAGCTCGGTGTCGTAGGCCGCGACCACGACCGCGTCGCGACCGTCGCGCTCGGCCGCGAGGTCGAGCAGCCGCCGGCGTACGACGTCGACGAAGTCGACCGCGTCGGCGTGCACGGCCTCGGCGGCGCGCATTGGGTCGTACGGCGCCTTCTCGTGCGACGGCGTCGTCGTGCTGGTGACGCGCGCCGCGCGGAACCCGGAGTCGTGGTCGAACGTGTGGAAGTCGCGGTACCAGCGGCCGCCCGGGTAGCCCTTGCGCGGCGACCACACCCGGTAGGTGACGTCGAGGTCGCGCGCGAACGCCACGACGTCGCTGTCGCCCACCGTCGCGCCGGCCGCCGTCGTGCCGCCGGCGCCGAGCATCGTCGGTCCGTCGACCAGGAACCGGCGGACGCCGAGGTCGGCGTAGTCGCGCTCGATCCCCGGTCGGTAGCCGCACTCGGGCGCCCAGATGCCCTCGGGCCGGTGACCGAGCCGCAGCGTCGCGTCGTCGAGACCGGTGAGCAGCGCGAACCGCTGCCACGGCCGGTCGAGCAGCGGCTGGAACGGGTGGGTCGCCGGGCCGCCGAGCAGCTCGACCGCTCCGCCGTCGACGAGCGGCCGCAGCACCGGCGAGAACCCGGCGCTCCAGCGGGACTCGTACGCCGCGAGCGCCCGCTGCGCCGCGACGTACTCGCGGTGCCCCGTCGCGCGCAGCTCCGGATCCCGGTGCGTGGCAAGGCCTTCGGCGCGCGTGGCCCAGAAGCCCAGCCAGGTGTGGAACTCGCGCCCGAACCACGGGTCGTCGAGCTGCGCGTGCACGACCGGCGTGACGCCGAGCGTGAGCAGATCGGTGCGCCCCTCCGCCGCGAGCCGGTCGAGCACGTCGACGACGGGCAGGTAGGAGGTGGCCCACGCCTGGTGCAGCCACTCCTCGCCGACGGGCCACGCGCCGTGGTGCGCGAGCCACGGCAGGTGCGTGTGCAGGACGAGGCAGAACGTGCCGACAGGACGGGTCATGGCGCGACCGCCACGGCGACGAGGTCCTGCGCGCCGTCGGCGTCGCCGACCTCGAAGTCGTCGACCGTCACCCCCGCGACGAACCTGGCGACGAGGACGTCGAGCTCCCGGCCCGGGGTGGACGCCTCGATCTGCGCGGCGACCAGCGCCGCCTCGTGGTCCTCCTCCCAGGCGTGGATGCGTGCCGCGTGGCGGAGGCCGAGGACCTCGACGTCGATCAGTCCGGCGTGCGCGAGGCGCTCCTCGAGCTGCTCGGCGTCGAACTCCTCGACGTGGAACGGGTTCGCCGGCCGCTCCGCGCGGGCCAGCCCCGGCGAGAACACGGGACGGTTCGGGGTCGACACCACGACCAGGCCGCCCGGCCGCATCACGTGGGCGCAGTCGCGCAGGAAGCCGCGCAGATCCCACAGGTGCTCGACGACCTGCAGGCAGACGAGCACGTCGACCGAGGCGGCGGCCACCGGCAGGTCCGCGAGGTTGGCCCGGATGCTCGACACCGCCGGGTACGACGCGCCTGCGTGACCGACCGCACCGGGGTCGTACTCCAGCGCCAGCACCAGCCGGGCCCCCGCCTCGCGCAGCAGCTGCGCGCCGTAGCCCTCGCCGCTGCCGGCCTCGACGACGACCGCGTCGCGCAGCCGGTCGGCGTAGGTCGACGCGATCCACCGGTAGACCGCCTCGTGCCGTGCGAACCAGTACTCCTCGCCGGGCACGCCGGGGAGGGTGCGCTCGCCGGTGAGCGGGAGGGGATGGGGCACGGGACCAGCCTAGGGACGCAGCGACTCCCCGGCGTGCCCGACGTCCGGCTGGCACGATGGCCGCATGACCCACGTCACCGACGCCCGCGAGCACATCGCCGCCCTGCGCGCCTCCCACGACCACCTCGCCGCGAGCGTCGCCGGCCTCGACGAGGAGCAGCTGCGCGCGCCGTCGTACGACGACGAGTGGTCCCTCGGCCAGGTGCTCTCGCACCTCGGCAGCCAGTCGGAGATCTTCGAGCTGTTCCTCGACGCGGTGCTCGACGGCGAGCCGGTGCCCGGCGGCGAGGTGTTCCCGCCGATCTGGGACGTGTGGAACGCGAAGTCGCCGCTGGAGTGGCGCGACGACTGGCGCGAGGCGAGCGAGCGGCACGTCGCGACGTTCGAGAGCCTCGGCGACGACGAGATCGAGGCGTTCTCCCTCGACTTCTTCGGCCGCACCCTCGACCTCGTCGGCTTCCTCCGGATGCGCCTGTCCGAGCAGGCCGTGCACGCGTGGGACGTCGAGGTGATGGGCGCGCCCGACGCCGAGGTGTCGGCGACCGCCGTCCCGCTGCTCGTCGACCACCTCGAGTTCGTCGTGGCGCGCACCGGCGACGGCGCGGGCGGTCCCTACCGGGTCCGGGTCGGTACGCGGCAC
>JBGAJT010000247.1:0-277 GCA_044224785.1 Candidatus Nanopelagicales bacterium
GCGGCGCGATCGCGCGCACCTCGCCGCTCGAGCCCGGGTAGGACAGCAGCAGCCCGAACAGCTCGCCCTCGGGGAGGCCGTCGACGAGGTCGACGACGTCGAGCTCGATGCCGAGCGGCTCGGCGCGGGTGGCGAGCACCGCGAGGGTCTGCGGGTGGGTGTCGGCGTCGACGACGAAGCGGGGCGTCGTCGTCTTCGACGCGCGCCGCGCCAGCGTCATCGCCTCGGCCGCGGCGGTGGGCGCGTCGCGCAGCGACGGGCCGGCGCCCGGGGGGGG
>JBGAJT010000247.1:287-5261 GCA_044224785.1 Candidatus Nanopelagicales bacterium
CCATGCCGGTCAGCAGCGCGACCTGGGTCTGGAACTCGAACAGCGTCTGGAGCGTGCCCTGGCTGATCTCGGGCTGGTACGGCGTGTACGCCGTGTACCAGGCGGGGCTCTCGATCACGTTGCGGCGGATCACGGCCGGGGTGTGGGTGTCGTGGTAGCCCAGCCCGGTCATCGAGCGCGCCACGGTGTTGCGGGCGGCGAGCGCGCGCAGCTCGGCGGCGACCTCGGGCTCGGTGGCGGCGGGCGGCAGGTCCAGCGCCTGCGTCCAGCGCAGCGCCGCCGGCACGGCGGCCTCGGCGAGCGCGTCGAGCGTCGGGTAGCCGACGGCCTCGAGCATGCGGGCGACGGCGTCGGGGCCCGAGCCGATGTGGCGGTCGGCGAACGGGACGCCGGCGTCGAGGACGAACGAGGGATCGAGGATCTCGGTCACGACGGGCTCTCTTCAGGGACGGACCAGCCACCGCGCGGGTGCGCGGAGGAGATCCCCCTCTGTTTCCGCGCGTACCCGCGCGCCTGAGAGCTTCACCGCGCGAAGCGGCTTGCACCGTCGGCGGGGACCGGTGGAGGTCCCGCTTTCCAGAGACGCCGTGCCCGGACGGTCCGGACTGCCTGAGAGGTTGACGGGGAGTTGCTCCTTCGGCGCCTGCCGCTGGCTGCGACAGGACTCTCCCGCCCGGGTGCTCGACGTAGGAGGAAGAGTACCTCCGGCGGTGCCGGGTCTCAGCCCGTGGCGCGTGCGGCGCGCCGGGCCGCGAGCTCGTCGCCCTCGACCGAGGGGACCGGGTCGGTGGTGCCGTCGAGGTGCTCGCGCGGGAGCTCGGCGAGGCTGCCCTCGACCTCGCGCCAGACGCGGCCGACGGCGATGCCGAAGACGCCCTGGCCGCCCTGCACGAGGTCGATGACCTCGTCCTGGCTGCGGCACTCGTAGACGCTCGCGCCGTCGCTCATCAGCGTGACCTGAGCGAGGTCGTCGACGCCGCTCTCACGCAGGTGCTCGACGGCGGTGCGGATGTTCTGCAGCGAGACGCCGGTGTCGAGGAGGCGCTTGATCACCTTGAGCACGAGGATGTCGCGGAAGCTGTAGAGGCGCTGGCTGCCCGAGCCGGCGGCGGTGCGCACGCTGGGCTGGACCAGTCCGGTGCGTGCCCAGTAGTCGAGCTGGCGGTAGGTGATCCCGGCGGCCGAGCAGGCGACCGGTCCGCGGAAGCCGACGTCGTCGGGGATGGCGGTCGCGTCGTCGCCGAAGAGCAGTCCCTGACGGGCCGCCTCGTCCGCTGCCGCGGCACGTGCCTGCACCGGGGTTCCAGGAACCTCGTCGACTCCGCTCATCGCGACCTCCGTACCGTCTCGATGCCGCGGGATGGGGGAAGCACACCGCGAGAGTTACACCGTCGACGTTCACCTCGGACGCTAGGGGTCGGAGGGGGTTCGGTCAACGTCCGACGGGACGACACGCCGACTGCTGCGTCACACCGCCGCAAGTCTCAGGTTGAGGTCGAGGGATGAGGCCGCGCGACGGCGCTCAGCGGTCCTCGGGAGCGGCTCCCCCGCCCAGGAAGTCGTCGGGCGAGATCTGGTCGAGGAACTCGCGGAACTTCTCCACCTCGTCCTCCTGCTCGTCGGGCACGGCGATGCCGGCCTCCTCGAGCACGGAGTCGGCGCAGTGGATCGTCGTCCCGGTGCGCAGCGCCAGCGCGATCGCATCCGACGGGCGCGCGCTCACCTCGACGCCGCCGTCGAACACCAGCAGCGCGTAGAAGACGCCGTCGGACAGCTCGGTGATGCGCACGGCCTCGAGCCGGCGGCCCAGCGCCTCGAGCACGTCGCGGAGCAGGTCGTGGGTCAGCGGCCGCGCGGGGACGACGCCCTGCTGCGCGAACGCGATCGCGGTCGCCTCGACGGCACCGATCCAGATCGGCAGGTAGCGCTCGCCCTCGATCTCGCGGAGCAGGACGATCGGCTGGTTGGAAGGCATCTCGACCCGGACACCCACGACGTCCATCTGGCGCATGGATCCACCCTAGCCATCAGCGGGCGGCTCGCGACCCCGCGATCGCGCGGCGGTCGACGGCGTACGCCGACCGGGCGGTGCGGACCGTCAGCGACGGAGCTCGGACGCGAGCCCGGCCTTGACCAACGAGGCGTGCAGACGCACCGACAGCGCGGACAGCTGGCGGATGGTGTCGTCGGCGCGCTGCTGGCTCTCGGGGTCGCGCTGGCGCAGCAGCGGCGTGACGACCTGCTCCACCAGGCCCACCTCGCGGTCGGCCGCCACCTTGAACGTGCGCAGGTGCCGCGGCTCGATGCCGAAGGCCGCCATCTCGGCCACCGTGCTCGCGACCGACAGCGCGTCGCCGTCGTAGTGCGAGCCGCGCTTGGTGATCAGGCCGTAGCCCTCGAGCTGCCCGAGCAGGCCGTCGTCGAGGCCGCTGGACTCCAGCAGCTCCTTGCGGGAGAGGCGGACGTCGCCGGCCGCCGGCCGGAAGCTGTCCGACGACGGCAGGCCGTCGGTGGACACCAGGGCGCGCGGGACGCGGGGGCCCTCGCCGGTGCTGGCCGACGGCGGCTCGAGGCCGCGGTCGATCGCCTCGAGGTGCTCGCGGATGACCTTCAGCGGTAGGTACTGGTCGCGCTGGCAGGCCAGCACGTAGCGCAGCCGCTCGATGTCGGCGTGGCTGAACTTGCGGTAGCCGCTGGACGTGCGCTGCGGCGACACGAGCCCCTCGGACTCGAGGAAGCGGATCTTGGAGATGGTGACGTCGGGGAACTCGGGGCGCAGCGCGGCGAGGACGTCGCCGATGCCCATGAGCCCGTGCGAGGCGACGGCGGTCATGACCCGTCCGCTCCTTCCGCGGCCGCGAGGTAGACGAAGCGGTACTTGCCGATCTGCACCTCGTCGCCGCCCTCGAGGAGCTGGCGGTCGATGCGCCGGCGGTTGACGTAGCTGCCGTTGAGGCTGCCGGTGTCGACCAGCTCCCAGCCACCGTCGACCGCGAGGACGTCGGCGTGGTGGCGGGACACGGTGACGTCGTCGAGGAACAGCGCGCAGTCCGGCGAGCGGCCCACCGTGACGGTGCCCAGCGCCGGGTCGAGGTCGAAGCGCGCGCCCTCCTGCGGGCCGCGCAGGACGACGAGGACGGCGTGGCCGGCACCCAGGCCGCGCACGCTCGTGGGGTCGACGGCGGGCATCGGGGCGGAGTCGCCCTCGGTGGCGACCCGCAGGCCCAGCACGCCGGTCTGCGACGAGGTGTCCTCGGCGACCGGGGCGGCCAGCTCCGAGCCGCACGCGGCGCAGAACCGGTCGTACTCGTCGGCGAGGTGCCCGCACCGCGCGCAGTGGCGTGCCATGGGCGCACTCCTGTCGACTCGTGCCTCGACCCGCGGTCGAGACTCGGGACGACCCTACGGACGTGCGGTGCCGCAGGTCAATGCCGCACAACCCTCGACATCAGGTCGAGAGTAAGCCGTGGGAGCGCCGCAGCGCAGGAGCGATCAGCCCTCGAGGACGGCACGGTAGCCCGCGGCGTCGAGCAGGGACTCGAGCTCGGCGGCGTCGGTCAGCTCGACCTCGACCAGCCAGCCGTCGCCGTAGGGGTCGGAGTTCAGCGTCTCGGGGCTGGTCTCGGCGGCGTCGTTGCGGGCCACGACGGTGCCGGTCAGCGGGGCGTAGATGTCGGAGACGCTCTTGGTCGACTCGACCTCGCCGCAGGGCTCCCCCGCCGCGAGCGCGGCGCCGAGCGCCGGGAGCGTCACGAAGACGATGTCGCCGAGCGCGTCCTGCGCGTGGTCGGTGATCCCGAAGCGGGCACGCCCGTCGGACACGACGTCGACCCACTCGTGCTCGCGGGTGTAGCGCAGGTTGTCGGGGGTCTGGCCGGCCATGGCGGCGCCTTCCTCTCACGTGCTCCGGCGCGGGTGCTGCCGCCGGGGGGTCGATGTCGCGGCGAGCGTACACGCGCAGGCGGTGGCGACGAGGGGCTCAGGCCGGTGCGGCCGGAGGTGTCGCGACGGGCTCGGCGAGGATGCGGCGCGCCTGCTCGAGGTAGAGCAGCCCGGCCCACCAGTACAGCGCCGTCCCCCAGATCGCGAAGGCCCAGCCGAGGTCGCGCGCGACGTCGGCGAACGTGATGCCCTCGCCGGTCGCGCCGGTGCCCAGCAGCAGGATCGGGAAGCCCCACATGAGGCAGAACGTCGCCGCCTTGCCGAGGTAGTGCACGGGCAGTCCGGTGATGCCGCGGCGCTTGAGCAGGGCCAGCACGACGGCGAGGACGAGGTCGCGCGCGACGATCACGACGACGAGCCACCACGGGATGATCGCGCGCAGCGCGAGGCCGACGAGGGTGGCGACGATGTAGAGCCGGTCGGCCAGCGGGTCGAGCAGCTGCCCGAGCCGGCTCGTCGCGCCCGTGGCACGGGCAATCACGCCGTCGAGCCAGTCGGTGATGCCCGACAGCGCGAGCAGCACGAAGGCGGCGGTGTCCGCCTTCGGCACGAGGATCAGCCAGAGGAACAGCGGGACGCCGAGCAGCCGCAGGAACGACAGCAGGTTCGGGATGGTGAGGATCCGGTCCGACACCTCGTCGTCGACCGGAGCGCGCAGCGCGGGGTCGGTGGGCTCGGGCACGCGACGACCCTAGCCGCCGGCCTCAGCCGTCGGCGCGGGCGTCGCCGCCGGGCTGGTCGCGGAACCAGGAGCTGAGCTCGTCGTAGACCGCCTCGTCGGCCTGCACCGGCGGGACCTCGATCGAACCGGGCGCTGCCGCCGGCACGACCGGCACCGGGCGGGTCTCGTCGTGCCAGGTGTCGACGGCGTCGTCGGACGTCCCCGGCTCGGTGGCCTCGCCCGCCTCGGCGGCCGCGTTCACCGCGGCCGCAGGCGCGCCGGGGGGCCCGCCCGCTGCGGCAGCGGGGTCAGGGGCTTGGGGGTGGGCGGATACGTCGGCCGCCGACGCCTCCGCACCGGGATCCTCGGCC
>JBGAJT010000248.1:0-5260 GCA_044224785.1 Candidatus Nanopelagicales bacterium
ATGCGGCAGCTGCAGGACGCCGGCGTGGTCACCGACGTGGGCGTCAGCAACTACTCGTTGGCGCGGTGGAAGGACGCCGAGCGTGCGCTCGGCTCTCCGGTGCTCTCCAACCAGGTCGAGTTCTCGCTCGCGGCGATGGACGCGCTCGACGACCTGGTGCCCTACGCCGCGTCGGTGGGCCGCGTGGTCATCGCCTGGAGCCCGCTCGGCCAGGGCTTCCTGTCGGGGCGCTACGACGTCGACAACCTGCCGGCCAACGGCGTCCGGAACATGAACCCGTTGTTCCTCCCGGAGAGCTTCGCGAGCGCGCAGGGCCTGCTCGGCACGCTGCGGGAGGTGGCGGGCAACCATGGTGCCTCGATGTCGCAGGCCGCCCTCGCGTGGGTGATCGCGCAGCCGAACGTGGTCGCGATCCCGGGTGCGTCCAGCGTGGAGCAGCTCGAGAAGAACGCGGCGGCCGCCGAGCTCGACCTCGCCGCCGACGAGGTCGCCGAGCTCACGACGCAGGCGCGGGCGTTCCACCGGCCGGCCCGCAGCGCAGCGTTGAAGAGCTCGCTGGCCAAGCGCCTGCACCGCGGCTGATCGCTTCCGCGGGAGGCTGTTCGGGCTGCCTCGACCGGGTGCGGGGGGCACGATGGACCTGCGTCCCCGGCCCCGGGGCAGGAGCGGAAGGCACGGCCATGCAGATCGCCGACAGGGTGTTCGTCGTCACCGGTGGTGGGAACGGGATCGGGCGCGAGGTGGTGCTCGAGCTGCTGCGCCGCGGCGCGCGCGTCGCGGCGGTAGACCTCAGCGACGAGGGCCTCGCCGAGACCGTGCGGCTCTCCGGGGTCCGCGACTCGCGCGTCACGACCCACGTCGTCAACGTCGCCGACCGCGCTGCCGTGGAGGCCCTGCCCGATGCCGTGGTGGCCGCGCACGGCCAGGTCGACGGCGTCCTCAACATCGCCGGGATCATCCAGCGCTTCGTGCACGTCGAGGACCTGGAGATCGAGGAGATCGAGCGCGTCTTCGCCGTCAACTTCTGGGGCACGCTCTACATGGACCGCGCGTTCCTCCCGCTGCTGAAGGCGCGTCCGGCCGCGGCGCTGCTCAACGTGTCGAGCATGGGCGGCCTGGTGCCGGTGCCCGGCCAGGGTGCGTACGGCGCGAGCAAGGGCGCGGTGAAGCTGCTGACCGAGACCCTGTTCGCCGAGCTGCGCGGCACGAACGTCGCGGTCACCGTCGTGTTCCCCGGCGCGATCGGCACCAACATCACCGCCAACTCCGGTGTCGAGGTGCCGGGCATGGACAAGGTGCTCGCCTCGGGCAAGCCCCCGAAGACCACGGCGCCCGACGACGCCGCCCGCCAGATCGTCGACGCGGTGGCCAGGGGCCAGTTCCGGCTGCTCATCGGCAACGACGCACGGATGCTCGACGGGATGGCGCGGATGACCCCCACGCGGGCCATCACGACCGTCGCCGACCAGATGAAGAAGATGCTCGGCATCTGACCTGCGTCGCACCCCGCGTCGGTTCAGCCGGACTGAAAACCGGCACAGTACTGCTTAACCTGCAGCATGCGGAAGCCCCTCCGAGGCGAGTCGGGAACCCGTTGCGGCACAGCACCCTTCGATGTCGTCGCCGTGTCACAGAACGGTTGTCGGTGTTAAGAAATGCTTGACGCGGTGTGCAGCATGATTGTAGGAACCGCACAGCGGTCGTTCAGCCGCCCTGCATCGCAGGTCCTACGGGCCCCGGCTCGGTGACCCCTCCAGGGGAGCACATGCACATCACGTCCCGATCCCGTCGCAGCGGCCTGGCCGTCGGGCTGGCCGGCCTCGGCCTGGTGCTGGCCGGCTGCGGCAGCTCGTCCTCGGGCGACGCGTCGTCCCCGGCCGCGTCCGGCGGCTCGTCGGCCGCGACGCCGGTCCGCGTCGCGTACCTCTCGTTCGCCGTCGCGAACACCTACGACGCCCCCATGCAGGCGGCGGCCCAGAAGGTGGCCGACACGCAGGGCGCGACGATGACCGTCTTCGACGCGGCGAACGACCCGCAGAAGCAGTTCACCCAGCTGCAGGACGCCGTCAGCTCCGGCAACTTCGACGCGATCATCGTCCAGGCGATCAACGGGACCGCCCTCGTGCCCGAGATCCAGAAGGCGATCTCCGACGGACTCAAGGTCGTCGTCATGGACCAGACCGTCGGCCCCGACCTCACCACCGACCAGCCTCAGGTCGACGGGCTCTCGGCCAACGTGATCTTCGTCCCGGCCGACATCGGCACCAAGCTCGGCAACCTCACCAAGGAGGCCTGCGCCGGCGTCGACCCCTGCGAGATCGGCTACATCTACGCCATCAAGGTGTCGGCGCTCGACACGGCGCTGCGCAAGGCGTTCGACAGCGCGATCGCCGGCTCGACGGCCAAGGTCGTCGCCGAGGGGGAGAACTTCTTCACCGTCGACGGCGGCCTCAAGGCCGCGCAGGACATGCTCACCAAGAACCCGGGCATCGACGTCTTCGTCAGCGCCGACCAGGGCGTGATCGGTGCCTCCCAGGCCGCCGAGAAGGCCGGCGCCAAGCCGAAGTACGTCGGCTACGGCGGCAGCGACCTCGGCCTCGCCGCCGTGAAGTCGGGCGCCTGGTTCGGCGACGTGATGCAGGCGCCGGTCGACACCGGCACCAAGGCGATGGAGGCTGCTGTCGCCGCCGTGCGCAGCGGGACCGTCACCGGTGCCGTGAACGTCCTTGCCGGGCTGCCCAACGCGGGTGTCGTGAACGCGTCGAACGTGGACCAGTTCACCGCCCAGTGGAAGGGCTGACCGGGTAGTGGGTGACGTCGACCTGCCGGCCCCGGCCGTCGAGCTGCGCGCGGTGACCAAGCGGTTCCGTGGCGCGGTGGCGGTGGACTCGGTGAGCCTCGCTCTGGAACCCGGGCGCGTCCACGCGCTCGTGGGGGAGAACGGGGCCGGCAAGTCGACGCTCGGCAAGATCATCGCGGGGGTGCACCGGCCCGACGAGGGCGAGCTGCTGGTCGACGGCCGCGCGGTGTCGTGGTCGGCGCCGAAGGAGGCGCTCGCCGCCGGCGTGGCGATGATGGCGCAGGAGCTGGTGCTCGCACCGAACCTCACCGTCGCGCAGAACGTGTACCTCGGTCAGGAGCGGGCTTCGGGCGGCTGGCTGCGCGACGGCGACACGGCGTCGGCGTACGCATCGCTCTGCGACCGGGCGGGCTTCCACCTGCCCGGTGACGGGTTGGTAGGCGGGATGCGCACCGCCGACCAGCAGAAGGTGGAGCTGCTGCGCGCGCTGGCCCGCGATGCGTCGATCATCGTGATGGACGAGCCCACCGCAGCTCTCGGCGCGGCCGACCTGCCCGTGTTCTACGGGATCGTGCGATCGCTGGTCGCCGAGGGACGCACGGTCATCCTCGTCTCGCACTTCCTCACCGAGGTCCTCGAGCTCGCCGACACGATCACGGTGATGCGCGACGGGCGCGTCGTGACGTCGTCGCTGGCCGCCGACGAGTCGGTCGACTCGCTCGTCGAGGCGATGCTCGGTCGCAGCCTCGACAGCACCTTCCCTCCCAAGGCCGAGGGCAGCTCGGCTTCGGTGGTGCTCCGCGCGAGCGGGCTCGCGACGGCGCACGTGCGGGGCATCGATCTCGAGCTGCGCGCCGGCGAGGTGGTCGGGGTGGCCGGGCTCGCAGGCAGCGGCCGCAGCGAGCTCGTGCGCGCCCTCGCCGGCGCGGACCCTGTCGTCGCCGGGACTGTGGAGGTGGACGACGTCGCCGTCGACCTGACGCGAGGTCCGGCCGCGGCCATCGACGCAGGCATCGTCACCATCCACGAGTCGCGCAAGGAGCAGGGCCTGTTCCTCGAGCGCTCCATCGACGACAACACCTCGATCCTGAGCCTGCGCCGGCTCGCGCGGCTGGGCTGGGTGCGACGCCCCGCCGAGCGCGCGGCGTGCGACGACGCGCTCGCACGCGTCGACGTGCGCACCCTGCACCGCGACGCTCGTGTCGGGGGGCTGTCGGGCGGCAACCAGCAGAAGGTGCTCTTCGCCCGGTCGGTGCTGCACGGCGCGCGGGTCGCGGTGGCCGACGAACCGACGCGCGGTGTCGACGTCGGCGCCAAGCGCGCCATCTACCAGCTGCTGCGAGACCTTGCCGACGGCGGGGCCGCCGTCCTTTTCGTCTCCTCCGAGATGGAGGAGGTGATCGGCCTGGCGGACCGCGTCGTCGTCATGCGCAACGGATCTCCGGTCGCCGAGCTGTCGGGAGACGACGTCGGGGAGGCGGCGATCCTCGCCGCTGCCTTCGGCACACCACACGAATCAGGAGCCGCATGATGAGCGCGACCGTGCAGACCCCGAGCGCGGAGGCGACAGGGCCGTCGGGTCCGTCGTGGCTGCGACGCCTGAGGTCCAACGGCATCGTCGTCAGCCTGGTGATCGTGTTCGTGCTGCTGACCCTGAGCTCGCGCGCCTTCCTGCGGCCCAGCAACCTGCTCAACATCCTCGACCAGCAGGCGCCGCTCCTGATCATGGCTGCGGCGGGCACGCTCGTCCTCATCGCCGGCGGCATCGACCTCTCGATCGGAGCGGTCTACGGCCTGGCAGGCGTCGTGGCCGCGCAGGTCACCATCGCGACGTCGACGCCCGTGGGCCTCGTCGTAGGCCTCGCAGCGGGTCTGCTCGTGGGCCTGTTCAACGGCGTCGCCGTCACCGTCTTCAAGGTCAACGCGCTCATCGCGACCCTGGCCAGCGCGTTCATCATCCGTGGGCTCGCGGCAGCCATCACCAAGGGCTCGCTCATCACCCTCTTCGACGACCGGTCGTTCTCCTGGCTGGGCCGTCACGAGGTGCTCGGCGTCGAGGTGGCTGTGTGGTTGGCCGCGGTGGTGGTGGTCGTGCTCGGCCTCGTGCTCAAGCGCAGCGTGCTGGGCCGCCACCTGTACGCCGTCGGCGGCTCCGACGAGGCGGCGCGACTGGCCGGCATCGGCGTGCGCAGCACCCGCGTGTGGACCTACGTGCTCAGCGGCGGCGCCGCTGCGCTTGCCGGCATCATCGTGGCCAGCAAGGTGTCGTCGGCCCAGGCCGATGCGGGCAGCGGTCTCGAGTTCACGGTGCTCGCCGGCATCATCGTGGGCGGCACGAGCATCCTCGGCGGAGCGGGTGCGGTCTGGCGGTCGGTCGTCGGCGTGCTGTTCATCGCCCTGATCGGCAACGGCTTCAACCTGCTCGGCCTCGACCCGCTCTACCAGCAGATGATCCTCGGC